>CAYTDB010000122.1:0-16067 GCA_964436455.1 uncultured Anaerolinea sp.
CTGTATTGTGCAGCAACAAAAAATCCCCATAAAAGGGGATTTTTTTATCGTGTGCGCTGGAGAGGACTTGAACCTCCACGCCTTGCGGCACATGGCCCTCAACCATTGTTTCGTATATTTGCAGGACTTACATCAATCATACTTATTCCACACAGTTCGGATGCATGTAATAGGGTATCCAAGAGAAGATAAATAACAGCACGATCATGCTCTGAATTTCTTTTGATGTTCTGCTCCGGGGAGTTCTCTTGAGAACGAATTGGGTGTGTTGCTTGGAGCCATTTGGATGCCCCCTTTTAGGTTATTCCTTCGGCTGTTCAAATCCAAAAGTGAAGGCACATGAGTTTTACAAAACGCTCTACGGATCAACGTATTCGGAAAGTATTTGTTATAAGTATTGACTTTTTGTCTATAGCTATATATACTATAGACAAAAAGGAGAATTATATGCCCGGTGGACGAGGTTTTGGAAGAGGTCGCGGTGGGGGCAGACGAAAAATGTTTTTTCTGGAGTCCTGCCTGCTGGTGTTGTTGCACCGCGAAGCGGGGTACGGTTACAGCCTGATGGATGGATTGAAAGAGTTTGGTTTTCAAACCGAAGAAATGGACATCAGCATCCTATACCGCGCACTGCGAGATTTAGAATCCGCCGCGCTTGTAACCAGCTCATGGGACGAAAACAGCCTCGGACCCCAACGACGTATGTACACCATTACCCCACAAGGTGAAGCTGCACTGGCAGAGTGGATCGAATCCATGCGCCAGCGGCGCAAGGAAATCGAATCGCTTGAAGCGGCATATGACGCCGTAATGAAAAAAGAATGATCTACTGAAAGGAGACAAGATCATGCCACAACAAGATGGAACTGGACCAAACGGACAAGGCGCGCGCACTGGGCGCGGAATGGGCAACTGTAACGGACAAGGACGCGAACTTGGACACCGTCAGGGACGCGGAAGGGGTCGGGGGCACGGATTGGGTCGCGGCGTAAATTCGCAGAGCATTTCATGGCTGCAAACCCAACTCGCCGATTTGCAAGCTGCCATTGAAAAATTAGCAGAAAAGATTAAGTGAGGAATAGATAAGTAGAGAGTAGTAACCCATCAACTATTCTCTATTCACAAATCTCTATTTTCTTCCTTCAAAGGTAGATAAATGAAACTCGCAATTTCCATTACTGGTGACAAACTCGAATCCCACTTTGACCCGCGTTTTGGACGCGCCGCCTCATTTTGCCTGGTGGACAGCGAAACGGGCGAATGGACCGTCCACGAGAATCCCGCGCTCTCCGCTTCGGGCGGAGCGGGCGTGCAAGCCGCACAATTCATCGCCAAACTCGGTGTGCAAGTGGTTATCAGTGGAGCATACGGACCTAACGCATTCGACACCCTCTCCCCTGTTGGCATCGAAATGTATCTCGCCCCGACCACCGAAAACGTCTCTGCTGCCGATGTGCTGGCGTTGTTCAAGGATGGAAAATTGCAAAGAGCTGAAGCCGCGACACATGCAGGTCATCACGGAGATCACCACTAATGCGAATCGTCGTTGCCAGCGGGAAAGGCGGCACGGGTAAAACCACAGTCGCCACCAGTCTGGCGCGGGTGGCATCCGAACAGAATTCGGTGCGCGTCCTCGATTGCGATGTGGAAGCGCCTAATGCCGCGCTGTTCTTGAATCCATCACTGGAGAATCGCAAGGAAGTTGGCATTCTATTGCCAGTCGTGGATGAAGCGTTATGCACGCACTGCGGAAAGTGTGCCGAAGTCTGCGAGTTCCACGCCATCGCGGTCATCGGCAAGAAGACACTGGTCTTCCCCGAACTATGCCATGGCTGTGGGAGTTGCACGCTGGTCTGCCCAGAAAAAGCCATCAGTGAGCGCCTGGATGTGATGGGCGTGCTCGAAAGCGGATTCACTGCAACAGGCATCAACTTTGCACACGGTGTGATGAACATCGGCGAGCCAATGGCAGTGCCCATCATCCGCGAATTGAAAAAGTGGAATGTTTCTCCATCATTGCGAATAGCGACAGCGACGAAGCAATCTCTTGATAATGACGAAGGATTGCTTCGTCGGGAAGAACACCCTCCTCGCAATGACATGGCTGAGATCGAAATCCGTGATTCCCCACCCGGTGCATCCTGCCCGGTGGTCGAGACCATGCGCGGCGCAGATTTTGCCCTGCTGGTGACCGAGCCGACACCCTTCGGCTTGCACGACCTGAAACAAGTGGTTGGCATCGCCCGCGAGTTGGACATCCCCGCCGGGGTGGTCATCAACCGCGATGGAATTGGCAACGATGCCGTTGAGGAATATTGCTTGGAAAACAATCTGCCAATCCTGATGCGTATCCCAATGGAGCGCTGCTTTGCCGAGGCAATCGCCAGTGGCAGGACTCTGGTGGAAGCCGCACCTGAATATCAGCAAGAATTCTCCGCACTCCTTTCCCAAATCCAAAAGCAGGCGCAAGGAGTGATCTCATGAAAACAAAAAGGGATATCATTCTCGCAACGATCCTCACCATGGCGGCGGTGGGACAAATTATTCTGGCTTTCATTCTCTACGATGAAAACGGCAATATCTCCATCATCAATCTGGGCTGGTTCATCCTATGGATCTCTGCCATATTTGGCTGGCTGCCGATCTATACATTCAAGAAACATGGCGGAGTGGCAAAGGGGAAATCCTATATCCAAACTTCCATTCTCGTCAATCGGGGTGTGTACGCCATTGTGCGGCATCCCCAATATCTGGCAGGCATCCTGATGGGTCTGTCTTTACCTCTTATCTCCCAACATTGGCTGGTTGCCGTGTTGGGGGTGATTGTAATCGTCATTCTTTACATAAACACTTTCGATGAAGAGGTGTCAAATATCGCCAAGTTTGGAGATCAATATCGCCAATACATGCAACGTGTCCCGCGATTGAATTTTCTGCTTGGTATTATCAGGATTATCAGGCAACGAGGCAGGACGCGAACATGAAGCAACTTGTCATTCTCAGCGGCAAAGGAGGAACAGGCAAAACCAGTATCACTGCCGCGTTTGCCCACCTCGCTGCGCAAAATCAGTTGGCAGACAAGGTCATTCTGGCAGATGCGGATGTGGATGCCGCCAACTTGGAATTGGTTCTGCAGCCTCAGCCGGTGGAACAGCAGGATTTCAAAGGAGGAAAAGTAGCGGTAATCGCTCAGGACACCTGCGCTTCTTGCGGCGACTGTCAAGCTGTGTGCCGTTTCGACGCCATTAACTACACTGACGGTTTATACGTGGTCGATCCCATCGCTTGTGACGGATGCGCGGCATGCGTTTATCAATGCCCAAGCGAAAGTATCAGCATGTGCGAACAAATCGCGGGCAAGTTTTATTTTTCCGAGAGCCGCTACGGTCCGCTCTATCATGCGAACTTGTTCCCCGGACAGGAGAATTCCGGCAAACTGGTGACACTGGTCAAACAGCGCGCCAGACTGCAAGCCTTGGACGAGAACCGCGAACTGGTCATCGTGGATGGTCCGCCTGGGATCGGCTGCCCCGTGATTTCGGCGGTCTCTGGTGCGAGCATGGCGTTGATCGTTGCTGAGCCAACGGTGGCTGGAGTCCACGATATGCGCCGTGCTTTACAGACTATTCAACATTTTGGTGTGCGAGCAGTGGTCTGCATCAACAAAGCGGATGTGTACCCCGCAGGCGCAGACGAGATCGAGGCGTTTTGCCGCGAGAACAGCATAGAAGTTATCGGCAGGATTCCGTTCGATTTAACGGTAACCAGCTCAATGGTCGCAGGCGAAGCGGTAACTGCCTTTAATCCGCAAGCGCCATCCAGCGTGGCAATCTCAGCCATCTGGGAGCAAGTCGCCCCATCCCTATTGGAGCAAAAATGAGCGAGCCTTCTTTGGAAGATGCCATTTTGGAGCGGTTGAAATCGGTCATTGATCCAGAGACCAATATCAATGTGGTGCGAATGCGTCTGGTGGAAAATTTATGGGTGGATGCGCTCGGCAAGGCGCGCTACACGTTCCGCCCGTCCTCGTTCGTGTGTCCCATCGCGGTGACTCTCGCACTGGATATCAAAGCTGCCGTGGCAACCGTGCCGGGCGTACTATCACAAGAAATCGCCGTCGAAGATTTCATGATGGCAGATGAACTTGAAAAAATTATTAATCAGGAGACATAACATGAAAATCGCAGTAACTGCCGAAAGCAATAACGGTCTGGACAGCATGGTCGCCCAGCATTTTGGTCACGCCCCCTTCTTTATGTTGGTGGATGTGGAAAATGGAGAAGTGGTCGCCGCGCAGGGAGTCGTCAATCCGTTCGCCGAGGCGCACCAGCCGGGGCAAATCCCCGGATTCATCCACGAACAAAAAGCCAACGTTATTTTGAGCGGTGGCATGGGTGGACGCGCCATTCAGTTTTTTGAGCAACTGGGAATCAAAGCCGCCACCGGTGCAAGCGGTACAGTGCGCCAGTCATTAGAAAATTATTTCGGCGGCAATCTAAAAGAAGCTGCGCCATGTGATGAAAGCGTGGCGCACGGTCACGGATAATAAAGAATCCGCCAACCTGCACGGGCAGGTTGGCGGATTTTACAAGTTTTCAAATGGAGGTGCATATGCCTGGAAAATGGTCCGATCTGGAAGACTTTTTGCGGCTTCCTGTATCCCTAACGCTGGAGCGCATCCTGGTGGTGGACTATCTAGTGGCACATGGATTGTTGCCCTGCGACTTGAAGGGTTTGCCGCAGGAACAAGCCGCGAAAATATTTGCGGAAGCCCGCCGATTTGCGGAACGCGAATTGGGTGATGTTGAGCCGACAGTTGTATTCTCCACTTATA
The DNA here is from genome assembly GCA_964436455.1 of uncultured Anaerolinea sp. Lineage (GTDB taxonomy): Bacteria > Chloroflexota > Anaerolineae > Anaerolineales > Villigracilaceae > Defluviilinea. Next base: position 4,835 of record CAYTDB010000122.1, read on the forward strand.
CTCCTGTTGGCTTCTCGCTGAATTAAGAAATTAACGGGAACAATGAACTACGTTTTCGGTCCTGTCCCATCGCGGCGGCTGGGTCAATCGCTTGGGATCGACACCATTCCACTCAAGACCTGCAACTGGAACTGCGTCTACTGCCAGTTGGGGCGCACTGTCCCATTGACCAATGAAAGGCGAGAATATGTTCCAGCGGAGGAGATCCTCCTCGAAGCGGAACAGGTTCTGAGGTCCAGCCAGAGGCGTGAGATCGACTGGGTCACGTTTGTTGGTTCAGGTGAACCCACCCTGCACAGCCGGATCGGATGGCTTATTCGCCAGATCAAGTCCCTTACGGATAAGCCTGTCGCGGTCATCACGAACGGGGCGTTACTCTATCTGCCCGAGATACGCGCAGAGCTCTCTGAAGCAGATGCAGTGCTCCCAACGCTCGATGCGGGGAACGCAACGCTTTATCGCAAGATCAACCGCCCGCACCCCGAAATCACTTTCGAACGTCACGTGAACGGGTTGGTTGATTTTCGCAAGGAGTACCGTGGAAAGTTATGGGTGGAGTTGATGCTGGTACGCGACCTGAATGACACCGAGGAAGCTCTACATGAGATTGCAGCCGTACTCGAACGCGTCCAGCCTGATGAGGTGCACATCAACCTGCCAACCCGCCCGCCGGTCGAAACATGGGTACAGCCACCGGATGATGAAGGGTTGATGCGTGCGCTGGCAATTCTCGGTGAGGTCGCACGGGTGGTACATCCGGCTGAAGGCAGTTTCGATCTTTCCGGTTCGGAGGATGTAGTGGATGCGATTATCAACATTATCACCCGCCACCCCATGAGCAAAGATGAACTTGTACGAACATTGAGCAACTGGTCACCACAAAACGTGGATGAGGCTCTAGCAGAATTGGAAATCAGTGGTCGGGCTCAGATTGTGGAGCGGTTGGGAGTTGGTTTTTGGAGTGCTGTTCATTCCGTATACCCCGATGATGAGCACAGCCAACGGACGAATCCAGATTACAAGAAGGAATAATTCCGAAGACTATCGATGGGACAATGTCAATGACAGAGATGATGACGAACTCATTCCTGTGGTGCGCGAATATGGACATCAACACTGTACAGCTATCGGTATTATCATCGGAGCAGTATTTGTTATCCTGTTTTCAGGGCTATTTTGGGTATGACCTGTGGTCTTTTATCACTTCCGCATTCTCGGTGAAGAGAGGGCTTGCCTGAACCGTTTTGGAGAGTCCTACCAGGGTTACCTAAAACGCGTACCTCGATACTTCATACTCTTTTAAAAACAAGCCATGACCTCAATTCTCGATGACATTTTATCCAACCTGACTAAAGATGCTCCCGTACGTTCGGTTCTAATTGGTGTGCATTGGACGGTGGTTTGCAGTCGTCATTGCGGGATGGCGGCTACCCAGGCATCCAACTTTCCGCACGGGCATGAACAAGTCCGTGATGTGGGGTACCTGCATCAAAAGAACGCACGTGAATTGGCAGAGTTGGCATATTCAACACAACCATTGGAAGCCGCCGTTGGGTTCGCCGCGATCAATTCCATGCTGGATGTGAATGAATCGCTCGCAGTGGAGGTCAATGCATCCGAAGTTCTGAACAGCCGTGGGCGGGGAAAGAACGTTGCCCTGGTCGGGCATTTTCCCTTTATCCCGAAACTGCGTCAGAGCGCTAAGAATCTCTGGGTCATTGAACTGTATCCCGCTGAAGATGAGTATCCGGCTGAATCCGCTAACGACTTGTTACCTCAAGCAGATGTGGTCGCCATCACTGGAAGCGCAGTTGTGAATCATACGTTGGATGGGCTCCTATCGTTATGCAATCCCAATTCCACTGTGATGGTATTGGGACCCAGCACGCCCCTCTCACCCATTCTCTTCAAGCACGGGATTACAATTCTTTCGGGAACACGTGTGATCAACGAAACATCGGTTCTTCGCACGGTTGGGCAGGGGGCGTCTTTTCGCCAGGTGGAGGGAGTAAGGTTGTTGACTTTCGTACATGAAAAGGAAAAGTAATACAATGGAATTTGTTATGCGTCCCATTGGCGTGATCCACTCCCCCTTCACAGAAAAAAATCAGACGCCCATTCAGGTTGTACGTTCGCAAGCCACCGGCATCGTGGAGGTTTTTCCTGAGTTCGCTGACGGATTGAAGGATATCGAAAACTTATCCCATATTCATTTGCTGTATGTATTCCATAAATCATCCGGTTATATGCTTCATGTTAAACCTTTTTTGGATGATAATCAATACGGTGTATTTGCCACGCGCCACCCCTCTCGTCCCAACCCGATAGGCTTGTCGACTGTACGGCTGGCATCACGACGGGGAAATACACTTACCATCGAAGGCGTGGATGTGCTCGACGGCACACCCTTGCTAGACATCAAACCTTACATACCGGACTTCGATATCCGCACCGAGGATGTGCGCATCGGTTGGTATGAAACACGGAGCAAAGAGTGAAACGACACAACATCATTATCGCCTTGCTGGTCGCAAGCATTCTATTCCTTCCTCCTGCAAATGTTCACGCTCAAACTTTTCCGCCTGTTGTCCGTGCCGTACTCTTTTACTCCCCCTCTTGCGGTCATTGTCAACTTGTGATCAATGAAACCATCCTGCCCATGATGGAGCAATACGGGGATCAAGTGCAGATCATCGGCATCGATGTCAGCCAGCAACAGGGGGAGATATTCTTCATGTCCGCTATGAAAAAATTCAGTCTCGAATCGGCTGGCGTCCCTTTCCTGGTCATGGATGACACGTACATGGTCGGATCGCTGGACATCCCGGAAAAATTCCCCGGCATGGTCGAAACCTATCTTGCACAGGGTGGACTGGACTGGCCCGATATCCCCGAACTGAACGAAGCGATTGCACGTTCTGAAGAAGCAGCGACTGCTACAGCCGCAGCCGCCAACCCACCAACCGACAACCCAACTGTGACCGTTCCCACCCAATCGTCAGCGCTTCAAACGACCCCGGTAGCTGACTCAGATTCCCCGCCGCTCGCGAATCCTGGCAACCTTCCATCCGATGCCCACAACACAATCTGGATGGAAAACTTCTCGCGCGATCCAGCTGGCAATACCTTGTCGGTCATCATCCTTGCGGGGATGCTCGCGTCCATTATGTGGGCGGTATATCTCTTCCAAAGGACGGATGGCATTACCATGAAAGGCAACTGGGCGTGGATCATCCCCGCTCTGTGCGTCATCGGCTTCGGCGTGGCTGGCTATCTTGCTTATGTAGAGACAACACAAGTGGAAGCGGTATGCGGACCCGTCGGGGATTGCAATACGGTCCAGCAAAGTGAATATGCCCGTCTATTCGGTATCCTGCCGATCGGTGTGCTGGGCTTGTTTGGTTACGTGGCGATTTTCATCTTTTGGGTGATTGCGCACTTTGCCAATGGTCGTTTTGCAGACCTCGCGGTCCTTTCCATCTTCACAATGACCGTCTTCGGTACACTCTTCTCGATCTACCTCACATTCCTCGAACCGTTCGTCATCGGTGCTACCTGCGCCTGGTGCCTGACTTCCGCTGTATTAATGACCATACTGATGTTGCTTTCAGTGCAACCCGCAAAACTTGCTTATTCGAGAAAAATCGGAGTCCGCGATGATTGATCTTCAAAAAATAGAAACCTTCCTGCGTGCGGCTGAAAACTTAAATATCTCAGAAACCGCCAAACAAGTCCATCTGAGCCAGCCGACCGTGAGTTACCAGATCAAATTGCTCGAGCAGGAACTCGGGAACACCTTGTTTATAAGAAGTAATACCGGCTTGCAATTGACAGAGGCGGGCCGCTTGCTCCTGCCCTGGGCGCGCCGATTACTCCATGACACCAACGACCTCAAAGATATGATGTCATCTTTGAGCGATGACATAGCGGGCGAATTACGCATCTCATGCAGTACTACAGCAGGGAAATACATCCTGCCGCAGCTAGCCGCGCGTTTCTGCCAGCGTTTTCCGGGCATTAAGACGAGCATTCTGGCTTGTGGACCAGAACATGCGGCGCTCAATCTGCTTGAAGGAGAGGCGCACATTGGGGTGGTCAGCAGTGAGGTCAGGGACGCGAGTCTTGAATCCCAGAAATTTTTCCGTGACACGATTACCCTGATTGTGCCGTCCAATCATCGTTGGGCATCCAGGCCCTCCATCGAACCAGCCGAGATCATGGATGAACCGTTGATCTTGCGTGAAGAGACGTCCGGCACACGCCGTGTCATGTTGACGGAACTCGCCAAGCACGATATCAGCCTGGATGACTTGCGTGTTTTTATGGAAGTAGGCAATGCAGAAGCCATTGTGGGAACAGTCGCGGCAGGTTACGGTGTATCCTTCGTCTCCACCATGGCTGTAGGCACTCTGCAAGAACAAGGCAAAATTGTAGAGCTTCCGATCGACGGCATTACACTGCAACGCACGATCTATATGGTACGCAAGAGGATCACCACCCCTCACCGACCTCGGGATGTGTTTTGGGGGTTCATCCACGCACCAGAGAATGCGGATCTTTTGCACCTGCCTGATCAAAAGATGTAAACCCAAAAATATTCAGCCCCTCTTCTTTGTAGCAGAGGGGCTGAATATTTTTGCAGATGCAATTTCACTTAGAACACGTAAGTCTGCGCCGCGCCTTCCACATCCATCAGGAAAGGCGGAGCCTTCTTGATCTTGATGCGCGGGTCGCGCAGGTCTTCAGGCTTGATGTCCTTATTCTCCAGTGCGAGCTCGCAGAAGACGATCTCTCCGCCCAGGTCGAGAATATCGTTGAAGAGCTTGATGGGATCTGGCAAACCCTTGGGTTGACCAAGTTTCTCCAATTCGCCCTTGAGGAACCAGCGAGCACCCGCAGGACAAACGAAGACGTGCACTTCATAGTCCAGTGATAAACCCGACGTGGAGAAGATCAATGTCGGCATGATACTTGCAGGGGTGTCGCCGTTGCAGACGACTGCCATTTTTTCGGTCATGGGATTCTCCTTTTGAAATACGCGATTTTTTTTAGTCTGCGGAAGCTAATGCCTCAGCAGTAACTTTCGATTGTTCCGTGGCTTTCTCTTTCACTGCCTGGAAGTAGATCGCAAACGGACGATACGCCAGGTGTGCCCACTTCCCAAACGGTACCTCCAGAACCAGCATGGGCGTCAGCACAACCAGGTGAACAACATAGGTGTAGTAAGTTGTCAGTGGCAGGTCCAGGTAACGGAAGGTGTGGACCAGGATTCCGCTGACAGTTGTCAACAAAAGCAGGATGGGGAAGATCCAGTCACTCGGGTGAGAGAAGCGGTGAATCTGGTTCTCTTTGCGAATGCGCTGCCAGATGATTTCCGCTCCGCCATATAACAGCGCTATCGTGGCGTAATATCCCAGCCAGCGCTGTGGATGATAGAGTGGATAGATGTTGTCTGTCTGAAACCAGGGCAGGAACCCAACCACGAGGGCAAACATCAGCACATATCCACTCACCAACAGCCAGTGATTGCGCCAGCGCACTTTCCGGAAGAAACCTTTATGTTCCTCATCGCATTTCTCGAATTGTTTCTGTGTGGCAAAGTGATAGATCAATTTCCAGGCTTCGGTGATGTAAACGGAGATGGGGATTTTGATGCTGGAATCTTTTATCAAGGTCAACCAGTACATGCGGAAAATGTTGGAGAGCAGGAAGAAGGATAGGAATGCCGCCAGCACCCAGTCGCCATAGTGGATACGTTCCACAGGTGCGAACGTGTTCAGCGCCACATGGTCGGTCACCATCGGACCTGCAAAGAGCACGAACATCAACACGATCAGCGCACCGACGAACACAATGGAACCGATTTCCCAAGTCACCGACGTGTAGAACTTGCGCGCCAACCCCGTCCAATCGTATTGCGCGGTCAGCCAGCGACGGGCTGCCATCATGGTCTCACCAGGTTCCGCTCCTTTGGGACAGGTCTCGGAGCAATCGCCGCAGTAGTAGCATAGCCACGGATCGAGCTGCGACTTCATGTGTTCCTTATCGCCGATCTGTGCGCGGCGGATGACACTGCGCGGAAAGTTGTATTCATCGCTCGCCAGCGGACAGATGGCAGTGCAGTTGCCGCAGTTGAAGCATTTCTCGATGCCCACCGCGCCGTATTCTTTCAGTTCATGTAAAAGGGTTGGGTCAACGCGGTTCATTTTTTCTCCTCCGCTTTTTGATAGAGCGGATAATCGGCACACATGCCTGTCTCGACGATCAGCCCATACTTCTTGAAGGATGCCATGTACCACAGCACTTCATGGGCAGGCATGTTGATCGCCTCCGCCACTTCAGGCACGGTCTTGGGAGTATCACGCAGCACCTTGCAAATTTCCTGCTGGATACGCTTCTGCTCCTTCAAGAGCGCCTGCGTCCGTTCGACCGTTGCGGCATGTTGCTCGCGCAGGCGTTTGAGCATTTCGCCGCGGGATTGGGTTGCCTGTTGAGTCGTCATGCCGCCTCCACCAGATCCACTATGTTCATACCGATGGCGTCCACCATCGCTTCATATTGACCGAGCGTCCAGCCTTGCACGTCGATGGCGCGGTTCGGGCAAGCCGCCACACATGCACCGCAACCCGAGCAGTTGGCAGGTGTGACCACGGCACGCTTCACTTCTTTTCCGTTTTCATTGAATTTCTGCAAGGCAATCGCGCCTTCATAGACGCAGGCTTCCACACACGCACCTGTGCCATTGCATTTTTCTGCGTTGACTGCCGCGACGAACGGCTGGAGTTCCACCTGTCCGCGACCTAGCAGGGTCAGGACTTTTGCCGCCGCCGCCGAAGCCGCCGAGAGACTCTCCTGAATGGTCATCGGTCCCTGCGCGGTGCCAGCCAGGATCACACCGTTGACCGCCGTCTCGACAGGTCGCAATTTGGGATGCACTTCGAGCAGGAAGCGGTCAGTGCCGCGCGAAACTTTCAGGATTTGCACCAGGTCATCGATCTGACGCGGCTTCATTCCAACTGCCAGCACAACCAGGTCAACGGGGATTTCCAACGTTTCGTTATAGGTCAACGAATCTTTGACCTGGATCAGCACAGGATGCGAATCGCCATTCGGTGCGGCGAGCACCTGAGGGCGCTCTTCGCCGTAATAACGCACGAAACGCACACCGCCTTCCATTGCCTGTCTGTAATATTCTTCATGTCCGCGCCCGTACGTGCGGATGTCCTGATACAGGTCATAAATATTCAGCGCGGGGAATTTCTCGTGCAACTCCACCGCCATGTGCAAGCTGGCTGTGCAACACACACGCGAGCAATAATTGTTAACCTGCCCGTCTTCGTGCGGCTCGTCCACACCTTCGATCTCGCGACTGCCCACGCAATGGATCAATGCCACATCGCGCACAGGGTGTCCGTTCCATCGCAAGGCATCGCCATCTTTCATCAACGCCAGGTGACGGATCAACTGCGGGAGCGTGACCACATCCTGCAACTCGCCATAGCCATATTCGCCATGACGCGGCTCATACGGATCAAAGCCCGTGGCGACGACAATCGCGCCTACACTGACATCGAAACTGGTCGGCGCATCTTCCAGGACGATGGGCTTGCCACCGTTTAATGAAATGGGTTCACCCTGATAGTTTTCCCAGTCCACCGCGGGCAATTGCGGGTAACAGCCGTCAAAGGGTAGGTAGATAACTTTGCGTTTCATCAGCCCGTAATTGAAATCGTCGGGCACTTCTTTTTTGCATGCGCTCATCAGCTTCTCTGCATTCTCTGCGTTGACGCCGCGTGAGTGTTGCAGAATGCGTACGCCGTAATTTCCAACGTAACCTATCACACCTTTTACTTCGGATTGAGTGTAGAGTTTGATATTCGGATGCTGGACAACCTTCTTGACCAGGTCACACAGCAGTTCACGCGCCCTCTCCCCTGTCGGGAAAACCGACTCCAACTGCGCCATGCGACCGCCCACGAACGGGGATTTTTCGACCAGCACCACGCGCAAGCCTTGACTCGCAATGTCGAGCGCGGCGCGTAATCCCGCCACGCCTCCACCGATGACAAGAGCCTGTTTCTCCGCTTCCAGACGGATCGGTTCGAGCGGCTGGAGCAGGCACGCTTTGGCGATACCTGCCGCCATCAGGCGCATGGCTTTGCAGGTTGCGCCTTCGCAATCGCAGGCATGCACCCACGAGTCCTGCTCACGTAAACCGACATGATGATACAGGTAAGGATTCAATCCCGCGCGCGTGACCGTGCCACGGAATGTCTGTTCATGCAGGGATGGAGCGCACGCGCCAATCACCACGCGGTTGACGCCCAACTCTTTGATGTCCTGCTCGATCTGGGATTGACCTGCGTCAGAGCAGAGTGACATGTTGGTGCGTGAGATAACCACATCGGGCTGGGTCTCCATCACCTTGGCAACCTGCTCGCATTTGACGGTATGGCTGATGTTCCCGCCGCAATAGCAGGTGTACACACCGATCTTAAGTTTCTCAGGCATACGCCACCTCCTGTTGTACGATGGGGGTTCCAGTTTTCTCTCGAATGTAAGCGGAGGCTTCGGAGGCGGCAGAGCCAGCTGTGACAATGCTGTCCACGATATCCATCGGTCCGCCTGCCGCGCCAGTGACGAAGATGCCTGGGCGCTGAGTGGTGGTCGGAGCGGCATTCAAGGCTGGGAGGGAGATAAAACCATCCGAAGCAGGAGCCAGATTGAAAGTCGAGGGGGAAGCGGTGGGGATCATCCCAAGCGAGAGCACGACCAGGTCATGAGTCCGCTCGATGATGCGTCCCTCCTCTGTCAATTCCACTTTGACGATTGGGTTATGCTTTTCGTCTTCGCGAATACTTGCCACTTTGCCGCGTATAAATTCCACGCCCATTGCTTTGGCGTTCTGGTAGAACTGCTCGTAACCCTTGCCGAAGGTGCGGATGTCCATGTAGTAGATGGTGATCTCTGCCATCGGCAGCGCGCCTGAGATCAGCATGGCTTGTTTGATGGCGTACATGCAACAGACGCGTGAGCAATATTCGATGTTTTGGGTTTTGTCGCGCGAACCTGCGCATTGGACGTAGGCGATGGAGGTCGGCTCCATGCCGTCACCTGGGCGGAGAACACGACCATACGGACCCGTGGGTGCGAGGAAGCGCTCCATCATCAACGGGTCAACCACGTTGGGTAGTTTGCCGCTACCGTATTCCTTCTTAGCGCCAAGTTGAGTTAACTCAAAACCTGTCGCTAGAACGATGGCGGTGGCTTCGATGGAAAAAAATTGCGGTTGCTGGGTAAAGTCCACTGCGCCAACGGGACATGCCTTTTCGCATTTCCCGCATATCAGACAATTGTCAATATCGAGTACGGCGGTTTGAGGCACAGCCGTGGAGAAGGGCACGCGGATGGCACGGTACGAACCGAGTCCACGATCAAATGTGCTTGGCACTGTGATCGGACATTCGTATTCGCATTGACGACAGCCCGTGCATTTACTCGCATCCACAAAGCGCGGCTTTTGGAGAATAGCGACATCGAAGCCCGCGTTACTATCGTTCACGGCCTCGACTTCACAATAAGTGAAAAGTTGAATGTTGGGATGATGCGCCACGGCGGACATTTTCGGCGTGGTGATGCAGGAACAGCAATCCAGCGTGGGGAAGACTTTGCTTAGCGTTATCATCTTGCCGCCGATGCTGGGCTCGCGTTCAACCAATGCGACCTGGAATCCCTGGTCGCCGAGATCGAGGGCGGCTTGCATCCCTGCGATCCCACCGCCGATGACGAGCGCATCTACTTGAAGATTTTTCATGATGGCGCTCCTTCTATGGATGCAGCATGTGCGGCAAGTTCGCTCTTCACAAAGCCGATACCTTGGAGCAATTCGCTCATCTGGTTGACTTCTTTCAAGAAAGGCTTGACGCAGACGGTGCAGATGGCAGCCAGGCGCAAACGGCGGATATCAATGCCGCGTTCTTTCATCAGCGCGTAGGTGCGGTTGATAAGTTTGGCTGTCCCCTCCGCTTCGACCTTGTAGGGACTGTCGGTGCCGCTGTACATCAGGATGATTCCGTCAATGCCATGCTCAAAGGCGCGCACAAAAAACTCTGGCGGGAACATGACAGGGCACATGATTGGCAGAATATAGGTGTTGGCGGGGTAATCCACATGGGACTGTCCCGTCGAGTCCGCACCTGCGTATCCGCCCGCTAGGGTTGCAAGGATAAGGATTGTGGGTTTTGGGGGTGGTATGGTTTGAGGCATGATCGAATCCAATCACAAGCTATTGGCTGATTCAGGATTTATGAACCGCCAAGCACGCCAAGAGCGCCAAGATAAAACTTGGAAAACCTTAGCGTACTTGGCAGGCTTCGCGGTTATTCTGTGTCGTCATTTCTTGCGGCGGATGAGGAGCCGTTCGTAGCCCTCGCCTGGCAGAACGCCCAGGAATTCGTGTCCAACTTTTTCGCACCAGCGCGGCATGTCATTTTTGGTGTTGGCATCGCCCGACCAGATCTCGAGCACTTCGCCGACCTTGACGGTGGCGATACCCTTCTTAGCTTCAAGCAAGGGACCTGGGCAGGACATGGCGCGTGCGTCCACGACTTTGGCAGATTGAATGTTGGTCAATTCAGGGGTGGTCATAAGAATCTCCTTTTATGAAATAGCAGACGGGTTAGACGGAAGAAGCCTCCAGATGAAGTTCTGAAGGTCTGTTTGTGAATACCAGGCAATTCTTCGTAAATTCGTTCTCAGCAATATGGTAGTAAACGTTGTGATGTTCACGCCGATACTCGACGAGGTTGTTAAATCCCATAATACGCAGGTGTTGCGATGCGTTTTGCAAAGAGACTCCGACCGCAAGGGCTATTTCAGAGACAGTTCTTTCCTTCTCTGCCAACAGCCAAAGGATCATGATCCGCTGCGGGTTACCGAGAACTCTGCAAAAAGCGGCCTGGTGTTCAGCCATTAGTTGAATATCTTGGGGAATATCGGGTTTCATAGCACGCTCCAAGGGTTGCTTAATCTATAAATAGATTAACTCCCATGGATACTTGCTACAAGTGACGAGCATCACAAATCGCAAATAAGTTATCTATGGCGGGGTATAGAAGAAATTTATGGCAAATCTAATTCATTTCAAATAACTTAAATTCTTTGAACTGCCTTCTCGGATAGCACCCCACTAAAGCGTGGAGGGGCATAAACCTTGTCAAAAACGGGGTTCATT
>CAYTDB010000123.1:0-2358 GCA_964436455.1 uncultured Anaerolinea sp.
ATTTTCAATAAGTATACGAAAGAAAAAGCAGGGCGTCAAGACCAGTGCCCAGACCAGTGCCCTGCTCGAATGACTAACCACGGAGTCACTGAGACACAGAAAAAAGCTCTGTGCCTTTGCGTTTCAGTGGTTCAGGTTGATGGCAAAAAACCAACTACTCGATGTCCAGTTCGCCAGCCTCATGGGAAAGGACTTCTTTCTTAAGCAGGAAGTACGCGCCTGTGAAGTGATCGTCCACACTGCTGACCATCATCGAACGCCGTTGCGGGATGATGGTGACCACCTCCCAGCCTTGCAGCCCCTGATTATCGAGCGAAGGGATGTTGTACACGTTACTATCGGGATCATCACCCATCAGCGCGGCGGCGGTGAGATAGACCATCTTATAACGGAACACCTTGCCGCCGACCTGAATGCGTTTTTTCGCGGACTCGATGTATTTGACGTGTTCCCTCTCGAGTTCGGCTTCGATCTCGTTCTTCATACGTGTCAGTTCAGGCGAGTCGAGAATTTCCTTCGCCACTGCAAGGATCTCCTCATCATCGCTCATCATGGACGTGAGCAGGAACTCATAGCCGCGGCGGTCGCCTAATTTGACGAGTCCCTCTGCGGCTTCAAGTTGTATCAGCCAATCATCATCCTCGGTCATCAGCTCGTGGAGCGTTTCGATATCGCCCATTCGGACAAGTTCATCGATCTGGGTAGGCATGTTTCCTCCATTCGGAAGGGTAATAATGGTATTGTAACATTTTGCCCTTCTTGTGACCCGCATACATTTCCATTTTGTGGGGTTATCATAGATGGGAATGGATTATCATTTTGGGAATGAGTTTCAAGATGGGTGAACTGTTCAAAAGGATCTTCGGCAACACCCTGACCGACCTGGGCAACTTGGAGGGGGACTATCGTGTTTCCCAGTTGAAAAGCGATATTTCGCAAAGCCTCCTTTACATGACTGTAATCAGCATTAGCGTTCTCGCCCTGTTGAGGGTGGATGCCATGCTGTTTCCAAATCGTCCCGACCTGTTCAGGTTGATGATTGCTTATCGAGCCGGATATGTCTTGGTTGCGGTTATATTTGGAGTGCTCCTTTATCAGACAAGTAAAGTGCGTATGTATGACCGCCTGATGACAGGTTGGATCCTATTTACTGTTCTTTTCCTTGTCCTATTTAACTTCACACGCCCTGCCGATTATCTGACACCCTCCTTCGATATCATTGTTCCTTTTGCAATTTACCTGCTTTCCCCGCTCCGTATCCAGTATACAGTTGGACTGGCGATTGGTTACTCGGTAGGCACACTGGTTATTTATTATTTTTATAAATCCGGTGTAGACCCCATTATGCTGAGCGTGGCAACCTCTGCGCAGTTCATTATTCATCTCCTGGGTTTGATCTCCTCAGTGCAGATACACACTTACCGCCGCAAATCGTATCAGGCATATATCGTTGAAAAGGATGCCAAGGAGATGGTGGCATACCTTGCCAACATCGACCCACTCACCAAGAGTCTCACACGCCGCCAGTTCATGAACATTGCAGAAAGTGAGTTCCGCCGCTATATAAGATATCGGAGGCCTCTATCCATCCTGATTCTGGATGCTGATCGCTTCAAGGAGATCAACGATACTTACGGACATCATGCCGGGGATCTTACACTCCGCAGCCTTTCCCTGGTTGCAATGGAGCAAAAACGCGCGCAGGATACATTCGGCAGGTTGGGCGGTGAAGAGTTTGGACTGCTCATGCCGGAGACAACCCTTGAGAAGGCTGTCGTTGTTGCCGAACGCATCCGCCATGTCTGGGAGGCTTCGCCGGTCAATCTGGATGGGGAATTGATCCATTCGACAATGAGCGTTGGCGTGGCTGAAGTCGATTCGACAGACCAGTCGCTCGAGAATCTCCTGCGCCGTGCAGACCGAAAGTTATACAAGGCAAAAGAAAACGGGCGCAACCGGGTTGAGGCATAAATGAAAAACTCCCTCCTTGAAAGAGGGAGTTGTCGCTTATCTCTATCTTCCTCCGCTTTGGAGGAGGATAAATACAATCAATGCAGCCACAAGCAGAATGGTGATCTGTACGCTCGGGCGCATGAACACTGGGCGGCGGCGGGTTGATGTTTTCCTCCTGCGGCGGGTGTAGGAATATCTTCTGGGCATGCTGCCTCCTCATAAAATTAAAATGACTTCACGGCACTTTGAAAGTCTTCAAACACCTTGAAGAAAAGTTTCATGCCCTCCTTGGCAAGGGATTCGTCCACGGCTGGCTGGGGAGCGAGAAGTCGGATATGCTTGCGGGCATTTGCACTGTGCGTAAAATCAGGATTCTCGCCCTCCTCCACATCCTGGGGCATGCCA
>CAYTDB010000123.1:2458-15939 GCA_964436455.1 uncultured Anaerolinea sp.
CCTTGTCCACAACATCCGTGAAGTTTGAAGCATTGATGTCGCCTTTGAGTTTCATCACTGGGTTCTTTTCCCTGCTCGGTGGAGATGATGATTTCCATGCGGGTTCCTCTACCTGAAGTTGAATTCCTCAAAATGGATGTTCCTTCTCGGCACGCCCAACCCCAGGAATTTTCTCTCGAATGCCTGCATCATGGGGAATGGACCGCACATATAGATATCATGACCGCTGACGTCCCCGCCAGCTTTCCGGACGATCTCCTCGACAGTCAATGAACCGCTGCTCCCTGAATAACGGAGGTGCACTTTTAACCGTTGATTTCTTATCCCGGCTGTCTCGATCTCATTGTAAAAAAGCACCTCATCCCTGTGGCGTATGGCGTAGTAAAAATCCACATTGCGGTCGAGCGGTTCACGCATGTTGCGGATGAAGGCAAGGAAGGGCGTTACGCCGATGCCGCCCGCGATCCAGATCTGTTTGCCCCCCCCTGACTTGTAATCGAACATGCCATATGCCCCTTCGACCACCGCATCCATTCCGGGTTTGAGGTTGTTGAACAAGGCTCGGGTGAAGTCCCCGCTTGCTTTGACGGTAAGCCGCAAAACGTCCTCATGAGGCGCACTCGAGATGGTAAACGGATGTGATTCGTTGAGAATCCCGCTGTTTGGGAATCGCATGAACAGGAATTGTCCGGCGTGGTGTTTGGGGATCGGGGTCCCTTTGGCACGCAGTATCACTTCGGTGGTAAAGTTGGTGGGGTGGTCAATCGCTTCCACAGTGTAGGGGACGTACTTCCCGAAGTATCGCCCCAGTACCTCCGTGTACAGATACGAAACTGCGCCGATGATAAAGAAAACCTGTACCCAATTGATGGCAATGAATGCATCGAGAGGATTTGGGATGGTCAACGAGTGGATGAAACCCGCAATGAAAAAGAAGCCAATATATTTCTTTAGGTTCTTCCAGCCTTCGTATGTGCCGCCTGTGATCCGGTTCAGGAACGGGATGCGCGGTGATAGGCTGACCAAGCCGATGGCAACGATGCCAGTGAACGCAAACACAGCCAGGTAATTACCGAGCGTCCAGCCTGTCAATGAAATGGGGACTGTCAGCACATGGACGAAGATTAGGATCAGGGCGGCTGTGGATGTGTGACGATGGGTCATATACATCGTGTCCAACCCGCCGAAGAACGGTTCCATCCATTTGGGTCGTGTGGAAATGAACAGTGACCATGCCATCAATACGATGTTGACCGAGCCGATGATCTCTCCCGCATATTGCCGCACAAAGTTTTCGCGCCCATCGTCCAACGGTGGGAACACAAACCACACCAGGACAGTCAGAACGATGCATAGGATGACAAGAAGGTTACCGATATTGCGTTTCATGCAGGCACCATTAAATAATAAAGCGACGTGAGACCGTGGTCCACATCGCTTTTCATGCTAGAACGAATTTACAGCTTCATCAAAATCGGTATGGATCTCAAAAGCGGCGCTGAAGCCGACCATGTTCAGTACGTTCTTCACTTCTTCGCGCGGATTCAAAAACTTTACGTATTTCTGATGACCTGAACTTCCCGCGCTCCCCACCGAGCGAATTGCAGACCAACCGGATTCTGCATCGGGTAATGCATCTCCATTTGCCAGCAAGGCAACGGTGTGCAACGCCACCAGTCCCGCACTGCTGATGTATGTCAGATCACTCAAGTCCAACAGGAAGTTACGGCTACCGCCATCGTATACTTCCTTGGCTTTGGAGATCAAATCCTGATAGTTTTGTCCATCCAATTCACCATCCAATTTGATGACCGTTACGGGAACTTTTCCTTGTGCTTTCGAAACGGTTATGTTCATATCTTTCTCCTCTGGATTCGGATTACAGGTACCTGCCGCTACTAAAACTATTATATCCCTGCTTTTCGTTTTAATCTCTCCATTCGATGCTCGATCTCATCCACCCAATGTTTGCGCATGTATACGGGCATGTCTGTTTTTTCGATTTGCTTCAATGCAGATTTTGCCCACTTCATTGCCAGCTTCGCGTCCCGTTGTTTATGTTCATAGTACTTTGCAAGTTCGATGAATGCATACAGATGACCGCGCTTTGCCGACTCCTCCCACAAACGGACAGCCTCCTCCATGTCTCCGCGCCTCTTTTGCAGGATGGACAACCGCTTCACCGCCACGCCGAAATCTGCCTCATCCAACCCGGACTCTAGTCCACGCTCGAACAGCCGCGCCGCCTCCTCCCAGTGACCCAGGTCTTCGAATAATTTGCCGAGCGCCACGAAGTCCAGTCCGTGCTGCACCTTGCCATCGTATGGATTCTCCAGCATGTCGTTCATGTGTGCCAGTAACGCCGCCATTGCCACCACATCCATGGCATTGTGGTAGAACACACCTCCCAGTGGACGCGCATCGCCGGTACGCAGGTAATCGAAATACAGCCAGGGGACTTCATAGCCCGGCACTTCCTCGCTGGAACGCGTAAAGTCGAGCACATGCTCTTCGAGATATTTCAAGGCACGTGATTCAAGTCGGTCACGCCACAGGCGGCGGGCGAGAGGAAGCAAATCGAGATGAGAATAATCTTTATAGGGGATGGGAATATGATGCAAACGATAACGCGTGGAAAGCAGCGGTGCATCGAACGCCTTGCCATTGAATGTGACTAGCGCTTCGCATGGTGCAATGAACTTTGCCAATCCTTCCAACAATGCCGGTTCCTCAGCTGGATCGCGCATGAAAAACTGTTGCAAAACGTAGTTGTCGTCAATAAAACGCGCTACACCGACCATGAAGGCATACGTCCCTGTGCCACCGGAGAGACCGGATGTCTCTGTATCGAGGAAGGCGAACTTCGAGAGCGGGAGTTTTTGTAGTTCAGGGTCGTTTGCCCATTGGGAGATCAAGGAAAGAGGGAAAGATGAAAGAAGGGGGGATGAGCCGTATATGTGGCTTGATGGATAGGCCTGCTCCGCGATGAACACATCCCCGCGCGGGGTGGGGACAAAACTCCCAGCCACGACGGAGTCAATGGAATAAGAATCAATATTCGGCGGGGCAGGAAGCGTGCTTCCCTTCTTTACACCGAGTGACTTAAGCTTATCTGAGAGAGATGGTTTATTATCAGCCATCCAATTCCTGGGTTTGGATGATTATAACCAAGTGATGATTAAAACAAAATCAGCCTGTCACAAAAGTAACGGGCTGAAGATAATTGGAATACAGCCTATTGGTTGATCTGGTTCAGGTGGTCGAACCCGGCGAATTCACTTTTGGGAACTGCGATCACGAACAGGCGTCCCCAGCTCAGTTCGCCGTCTTTTTCGATGCAGGTCTGGAAGGTGACGTGGCGGTCGCCGAAGTAGACACGTTTGAACATACCTTCGGCAGAGAGTGTCTCGTCCTTGTTCAAATTCTTGAAGGAACTGTAGGGGCTGGTGGGTTGCAATGCCTGATATTGCAGGACTTCGGTAACAACGAAGGTTTCGAAGTGACCGTCGCCATAGACCATGCGAACTTCCTGACCAACCGCGAACTGCGAGAAATCCTTGCCGGAGAGGTGGTTGTGCGCCAGCAGACCAATGTTGCCGAACTGGGAAGCCATGCCGAACTGGGTGATTTCTCCATTGTTGTTGGAAACATAGCCGGCGTTTCCATAAGGCTGCTGCACAACGGGGAGCGCCATTACGTTCGAAATGTAAACGCCGCGCAGTGTGTTTGCATTGCCATTCTGCACCGACTTGGAGAAATCCACGAAGGAGGGCAGGGAGGCGGCTTGCGCAGTGATCGGGTTGTTGAAGAAAAGGGAAATGAAAATTGCCAGAAAGAGACTTGCGTTCAGGATAATGCGGGCGTTTCGATTTTTGAGTGTCATTTTTTCTCCTCTTCGATAAAGACACTCAAAATTTCCCAGCGAACATTTCGCCTTCGGCAACCTGGCTGTCATGATCCCTTGCGGGATGTTAGACCCTCGGCTTTGCGTCCCCGTTTTTCAACGGGTTTGCCTTTATCGAACGAACTATGATAAGGTTCCAATAAAACGAGCCTGGTTTTTTACCAGGCTCGCGAAGTTCTCTCCATATCTTTCAACTTCGGCAACCTGGCTGTCGTGATCCCGTGTGCGGGATGGTAGACCCTTGGCTTTGCGTCCCCGTTTTTCAACGGGTTTGCTCTTATCGGGTTTGATTGACTGCATTATAGCAAAGGGTTACAGGATTCCACCTTTCATTTCGGCAAGAACACCTTACAGGAATGAAACGGCTTTTCGATGGAAAAAGTTGGGCTTGGAGCGCGCACTTTTTCCGGGCGGGAAGGCTCTATATCTATGCTACACTTGCACAAGTCCACACGCATGACGAAAACACAACTTCCCTTTTGGATGAAACTTCTCTATGGCTCGGGAGACTGGGGGATTTCCAGCATCTATATGCTGAGATCCATTTTTTATGCAATCTATCTCACGGATGTTGTAGGGCTGGACCCGCGGCTCGCATCTTTCGGCGGTCTCATCGGAATAATCTGGGATGCGATCAACGATCCAATTGTCGGCTTGTTGACGGACCGGGTACGTTCGCGTCTGGGCCGCCGCAGACCGTTCCTGCTCTGGTTCGCGATTCCCTTTGGGATCAGTTTTATCCTTCTGTGGTCTGCGCCCAATTGGGAAAACCAGATATCGCTTCTGATCTATGTGACTTTGACCTTCATGCTGGCAGACACACTCCAGACATTGATCTACGTTCCGTATCTTTCATTGACCCCGGAACTGGCTCCTGATTACGATGAACGCACCTCGCTGACAGGTTTCCGCAGTTTCTTCCAACTCTTGGGTTCGCTGAGCGTGGTGCTTGCCGCGCCCAACATCGTGGACCGTGTCCTTGCGGCGGGGTTCACACAGCAGCAGGGATATATGCTGGTCGGCGCGATCTTCGGCGGGATCGGCGCAATCCCATTGCTCCTGATCGGGACATTTGTAAAGGAAAGGTCAACTCCCAAACAAACTGAATCGCTGCCGTTGAAGAAGACCCTGCAGGTGGCGTGGCGGAACATTCCTTTCCGCTATGGCGTGGGGATTCACCTGCTCAACTGGTCCGCGACGGATATGGTATCAGTGACGATCCCATTCTTTCTGCTCTATTGGGTTGCGGGGGGCGACCAACTTGCCAGCGTCCGTATTCTAGGAATGAACTTTTCCTATGAATCGGCATTTCTGGGCATCATGATGATCGTGTGCATCCTGTTCATCCGTTTCTGGCTGTGGATGGCACGCGTCCTCAACAAACGGGACGCGTATCTGATTGGCATGGGGTTCTGGGTGATCATACAGTTGCTGGTCCTCACCATCCAGCCTGGACAGATCACCTACATGCTGATCATTGCTGCTCTTGGCGGGATCGGTGTCTCAGCCGCGTACACACTACCCGATGCCTTGTTTGCAGATGTCATCGAATGGGACGAACTACGAACGGGCAGGCGGCAGGAGGGAATCTATTTCGGTGTGCGTGCCTTCATCCGCAAGGTGGCGGGGGCGCTGGTCATTTTTATTACGCTTCAATCGCTGGGCTGGTCGGGATACCAGACGCCGCCCGAGGGAGTCATTCTGTTTGCGCAACCTGACTCGGTGCTGAGGATGATCCGTTTTCTGGTTTCACCGTTTGGGGCGATCATGCTTTCGGGTGTTGTGGTGTTGACCGCGCTGTTCCCCTTGACGCGCGAGCGATATGAACGGATGCAGAAATTGTTGGAAAAGAGAAGGGGGAGGATGTCTGTTGAATGAAAAGAACTCCGAGACGCTTTGCGCAAAATCTCGGAGTTCTGCATTGTTACAATGCAAACGCGAATATCACACCCATTCCGCACAGGAACAGATCGGTGAGGATCATTGCCACCCACAGCCACTTGATGTAACCAGGCATACTGCGTTCCAGCACCGCGTCGGAGGGATTGTTCGGGTCGTAATAGACCGTGACCTGTGCGCCCGCAGGGTAGCGGTTTACCACTTTTTGCGCTCCCGTCCCGCCCGTATCAGGTCCAGGCATGATCTTTTGTCCCTGAAGCATCTGCCCCATGACCTGATAGGAATACTGGACAACAGGATACGCTACTGACCCTCCCTTACTGCCGCGCCGCCACTCGATGCTGGAAGATGTCACTGTGCCCATAGTGGATGACCAGTTCTCTGCCTGCGCCACTTTGCGGCGGGTGATAAATATAATGGCAAGCAAAATTCCATCCACGAGCAGTGCCGAGAAACACATCGAGCCGATAACGATAAGGGTGGTTGTGTCAATGTTCATGGGTTCTCCTGTAAGAATTAGCGGTTGGTATTTAGTTGTTAGCGATTAGCTTTGAGCGACTGGATGAAAGCGTTTAACATTTTGCGGATAATTGAGCACATCGGTAGTTGAATGCAAGCAGTCGAAGCCGCTAGGTATCTCTCTGATCAAGAATCATAACGAATGAGTCAACTTTTCATAGGGGTAAGTTGAGCGTTGGCGACAAGTTTATCCAATTCCTCATCTAGTTGGTGAAAGGCATCTGCGAGTTGGGATGGCAAAGCCAGGGTGGTTTCTAACGATGCACTGGTTAAATTAAAGATGCGTTGTTGGAGTTTGGTCATCAAGTAGACGACCTTGCGGCCATAGGTGGTGAGGATGTAGATATGTTTGTGTGCTATCCGTGCAATCAAACCTTTCAAGCGTAAGCGACGCAGGTCATAGCTCATCTGGCTGGGGGTATAGGCCTCCGGGGGGATGCCCAAAAGGCTGGAGACGATCTCGCGCACTTCGGCGTGGCGGAAGCCATTCAAGCCGGGCGCGAAGCGGCATAAAGCCGCAAACAAAGCCATCACTCGTGGGTGTCCAAAGCGTAGTCCAGGCGCGCGCTGGCCCGTTTCGGTCGTGGTGGGTTGGGAAAGGCGCTCGAAACTTTCGCAGGAGAGCAGGCAGTCCTGGCTGACGTGCTCAGTCTCCAGCAAGCGGCGGTTGATGGCTGTACCCAATTGTCGCAGGAAGACCCAGTTACGGAGACCTTTGTCTACGTCAAAATCGTGTGGGTTGTTAATGGTCGTTTCGGTACGCAGCGCGCGGTTCTCCTTGAAATATTGCTTGACCCCGGAGTGTTTATAGGTCACATGCAGTGTGGGTTGCACTCCATTCTGCAGCACCTGGGTGCGGAATTGACTGGGCGTGTTGCGGCGCACCTGCCGGCCAAAGATCAATTGCACACGATCCGGTCGACCCAGATCCAGATTCTCCCGGATCACCTGCTCAAAGAATTCGCGTCCCCGCACAGACCGGGAAAACACTTGCGTACGACTGATTTCCATTTGCCAGATGGACAACCGATGGTGATAGCCTGCTTGTCGGTCTTCGCTGGTCAGCGGCCAAGGCAGACAGGTTACCCACTTGTCGAAAAACGCTTGCACCTGTTCGGACTCCAACTGGTTGCAAATCGTCTGTAGGCGCTCCGGCTGGCTGCATTGCAGAAAACCGTTATCCAAGGCTTCCAAGGCCAGCCCGGCTTGCTTCATTGGTTGCTTGGCCCACTCATGCCCGTTGATATAGACCTTGACCGGATAGGGCGCATAGGTTCCGATTTTGATGAAGGCTGGCCCGAACTCCCGATCCTGCAGATAGAAATAATAGTGCCGTACAAACACCGACTGCTGCGAGAACTGAAACCATACAGCCTTCCCTTGTGTTTCTTTACGCGCTTTCCACCCCATCATCTTCTCCTGTGCCACACCAATGAAGACCACTCCTTCCGCCTTTGTAAACTTCCGGCGATAGCCAGCCGCCACATCCTCTTTACGTTGTCCTTTCTGAAAGTGCACGATCGGTATGCTTTTCTGTTTGGCAAACGCTTCCACTTGTGCTGCAAAGCTTTGAGTGATCTCGCCCAATAAGGCGGGTGAGGCAATCAGTTGTCCTCGATGATGTTCCAGAAAGTACACCAGCCCTCCTGAGGATTGCAAGCTCGGAATGTACCCGTTCATGTATACCCGATCAACACACTCCACGTCCAACGATACATGCTCACGCAGGAGTTCCGGAATGGTCATCATAGGCCAAATCCTCCAGCGCGGAGGATACTCTCTTCACACAGCCTTGGATAGTCCTTTAACTCTGCACTACTTATTTACTCGTCGGTTTGAGGCGCAGCTTCGTTAGTAAACAGAGTGCTCTTTGTTTGTGAAAGAATTCCTAAAATTGTAATTCCAAAAAATTAGGAGACTGTAGCAAACGTACCGAGAAGGTTGTAGGCGTAATCTGACTGTACAACTATCGGATTTTTCACGAAGGTTTCTCGGCTAGAACCGACCAAAAACCACCGAATCAGCAAAACTTTGGGCTAAGTCGCTTCGGTGGCTCGAAAAATTTCGAGAATGATCATTATCGTCGGTAGCCTCGCTACAGTGTCAAAATTAGCCCTATAATATTTTCATGCGACTTCATGGGGCAAACATGGAAAATTGTTTGCATTGAAAAATGATCAAACAGGAGAATTGTCATGAAGAAAATTCTGCTCATCGTTTTGTTACTTTTAACTGCCTGTAATTCTCAGAAAGGGGAGATCACTGACGAGAAAGGGGCTGAAATGATTCTCATACCAGCAGGGATGTTCGTGATGGGGAGTGATGCATCAAACTTCGATTACGAGAAACCTACTCATCAGATAAACCTCGATGCCTACTATGTTGATAAATATGAAGTGACGAATTCTTTGTACAAGGCATGTGTGGATGACGGAGCGTGTGACCAGCCTGTAAACCCTGGTGTGTATAGCGACCCACAATTTGCGCAGTATCCAGTCACCTTTGTGAAGTGGCAAATGGCCGTAGACCTGTGTGAGTGGAGGGGAGCGCGGCTTCCAACAGAAGCCGAATGGGAAAAAGCGGCCAGAGGCACGGATGAGAGGTCATATCCCTGGGGAAATGAGTTTGATGATGGCAATGCGAACTTTTGTGACGGCAAGTGTATTTTAGCCGTATCTGATAAAAAAACTGACGATGGATATGAAGAAGCAGCACCAGTTGGCAGTTATCCCGGAGGAATCAGCCAATTCGGCGTTTACGATATGGCCGGTAATGTTTGGGAATGGGTAGCTGATTGGTTTGATGAGGGGTATTACGCAAGTTCACCTGAATCCAATCCTTTGGGTCCTGAGAAAGGCGAGCTTCGTGTGATACGTGGCGGTTCCTGGCATGATCCACAAAGTCTCCTTCGAACCTATACCCGTGGCGCAAGTCATCCTATATTCAACCTCAAGGAACTGGGTATTCGATGTGCCGTGATGTGTCGCCTTAATTTTGTATGGAAGGTGGTCTTGACACCGCACCTGCGGTGGTTTCTAGCTCAAACACCGATAATCACTAGAACCTGTCTCAAAACACTATGTCATTCTGAGCGGAGCGAAGAATCTCTACGAATGTCTTAGAGACTTTTCGCTTTCGCTCGGAGTGACACGAAATAGATTATTTCACCGTCACCTGTATTATCGCACTATCCACAACTTGATCTGATCTCACAACTTGCAACTGCACAGCGAACAACCCGCTTAGTTCAGAGGTATCCCACTCTGCAAGCGGACCATTGGTAATGGACTCGCTTCCCTCTGCCACCTGTATCCACTCTTGCGGATTCAATCCCTGACCGACGAGAATGCGATAGGAGACAAAGTCCGTCCCTGCGGCGGTGCCTATGATAGTGACGTTACCGCTGACTTCGGCAAACAACTCAGGCGAGGTGATGTTGACATCGGGGTTGATCGGCGGGGCTTGGATGACGTCATAGTTGGCAGGAGGAATTTCCAAGCCTGCGCTTTCAGCCCAGGAGCGTGCGTCGGGGGGGACGACCAAGTACACGCGGTCTTCGATGAGTTGAGGAAGTGTAAATACAGTTGCCAGTAAATTCGTTTCGCGGTTGATGGAGAACTTGCGATACATGTTATCGGCTTGGATGGGTTCGTTGCCGTTGAGGAAGACTTCGTTCACAATGGTTGGACATTCAGACGTGGGCAACATGCCTGAGGGGTCACACACATTGATAACGGAAACATCCGCGGGCAGTGACCAGTCTTCGGGCGGGACGTTTTGTGATGCGATCTGCATGAGTGCATTCCACAGTACAGCAGGAGCGCGGGGAGATAGTTCATTCCCATCGCGTGTGCCTGTCCATGTGGCAACGACTCGCGAGGGAGAATAACCGATTGCCCATGTGTCGAGCGCATCTTCGGTTTGACCCAACTTCACAGCGGCGGGAATGCCGACATCAAGCACGTTCGATGTACGCAGTGCATCCACACGCGCGGTTTCATCGCTCAATGAATTGTTTATCAGATACGCCAGCCCAGGCGTCACCACGGGCTTGGCTTGCGGCGTAGACCAATCGAGCCACACAGCGCCGTCGCCGCCCTCCACGCGCAGGATCGTCACAGGCATAAACGCCTCGTTCAGGTTCTGCCCAAAGTACACGCCGTTCTGCGCGAAGACCCCATACGCCCCCGCCGCATTCAACAAAGTCAATTGTTCGTCGCGCGAAACGCCAAACGAACTCGCGATCTTCGTCACATTCTCGGCGCCTATTTGCGCGGACACCTGCGCGGCAGGAGCGGGATAATCGTTCGCCAACGCCACACGCAGACGCATCGGTCCGTGATATTCGTTGTCAAAGTTTTGTGTGGATGTTTTGCCTGGGATGTCCCAAATTAAAGAGGCTGGACTCAACCCGCGAGTGAATCCTGTTAAATAAACAAACGCATCCAAACTTGACCCTGGGTTGTGTGCGCCGATAAGAGGCGTTTCCTGCGCCTGAAACGTTTCACCGACCACCGCAAGGATCTGTCCTGTTTTGGGATTCGTGATGACGGCGCTTGCAGATGAGTCTGGAACTTGTATCGTCGGCGGTAACGCGGACAGGAATCGCAGGCTGTCACATTCGATGAGCGGATCGGGGAGACCAGCTAAGCGTGCGGCATAGAAGGCAGTGACACACGAAGATTGTCTTTGTACATCGTAATCGAGCGTGGAGATGATGGTGAGTCCGCCGCGTTCGATTCGTTCGCGAGGGAATTGGGAGTCGAGTTGGGCGAGGAGAAGGTTGACGAAGGCAGGAGCAACTTGCGGCAAAGCAGGAGGCGGAGTCTGGAAGAAGGGAGATTCTCCGAGGGCGTTGTCGGCTCCTTGATCAGAAAGAAGTCCGAGCGTAGACATCATCCTGATTGTTTCTTTGCCGCGTTCGAGCGCGGTACTCGGTGCGTCGTATGGGTTGAGGCTGGGCGAGTCGCTGACGCCCGCGAGGATGGCGGATTCGGCTGTGGTGAGCTGCGCGGCGGATTTGCCGAAGTAGAGTTGGGCGGCGGCTTCGGCGCCGAAGGCATGGCGTCCGAAGTGCGCGGAGTTGAGGTACCACTCGAGGATCTGGGTGCGACCGAACTCGGCGGTGATCTGCGCGGCAAGGATGCGTTCACGCAAGGCGCGGCGCAGGGTGGGCGGTTCGTTGAAGAGCAGGAGTTCGAAGACGAGACGTTGGGCGAGGGTTGGGTGTAATTCGTAATTGGTAATTGTGGTGAGGTCGTAGCCAGCGTG
Organism: uncultured Anaerolinea sp.; assembly: GCA_964436455.1. Classification (GTDB taxonomy): domain Bacteria; phylum Chloroflexota; class Anaerolineae; order Anaerolineales; family Villigracilaceae; genus Defluviilinea. The sequence goes on from CAYTDB010000123.1 coordinate 14,052, forward strand.
ACGCCAGAAGCGCGGGTCGGAGCGGGCAATGACCGCGTCGGTGAGGGACTTGGGCAGGTATTGCGGGTTGTTGTCGCCGAGGGGAATGTAGCGGCGCGGCGAGTTATTGGGGGCGAAGGTGTAGATGACGTTCTCGCCCGTGCGGTCGGTGATGCGCGTGGGCTGGAGCAGGAGTCCGCTGGGAGGGTTGAGCAGGGACGGCAGGATCTGCACGGAGGGCAGGTCGCGCGTGAGGTTGACGTAACTGAACGCCGCCACGATGATGAGCGCGGCAGTGAGCAGGGACACGATCATCCCCGCGCTGAGAAGGGCGTTGCGCGCCCGGGCTTCGCCTTTGTGTTGTTTGGCGATGCGCCGTTTGCGTCGTGCGCGCAGGATGGGAGTTATTTGGGGCATTGGTCTTATTTAACCACAAAGGGACGAAGTACACGAAGGGAGTTATGGAGGAAGGAAAGATGAAAGAGGAAAGAAAGTGGATGATTGGAGTAAAATCACTTCATGGATATTGATTTGCAGGTTCGATTGGCTGCTTTCAATTGGCTTTCTGAACAAGTCAATATACATGGTGACGTTTTTACATGGCAAGTGCTGCTAAAAGGATTTGAATTTCAAGGGCAGCGAGTACCACTTGTAGCTCCAAACGGGATATTTAAACCAAAAATTCTTGATTTGCCACTTTCAATTACAACTTCACCGAATAGTCCCTATGATGACAATTATCTTGCAAACGATGGGTTCTTGTACTATCGCTATCGAGGTACAAATCCAGAACATCACGATAATGTAGGACTACGAAAAACTTTTGAGCTCGTACGCCCCCTTGTTTATTTTCACGGTTTTGAACCTGGAAAATATTTAGCAATTTATCCTGTTTATATCATTGGGGATGATCCAAGCACCTTGACTTTCAAAGTTTCTGAAGACAATACACTCCCTGTTTTTGAATACTCTATAGCAAATATTTCACGCCAAATAGCAGAAGTGTCTGATGCAAGACATGCATATGTGACATCTACAATAAAAGTTAGAGTGCAACAAAGAAGTTTTCGCGAAAAAGTTCTTGATGCTTACAGAGCACAATGTGCTTTCTGTCGTCTGAAACATCGTGAATTACTTGATGCAGCTCATATTATTCCTGACAGTGAACCATATGGAAAATCAACAATTGACAATGGATTGTCACTTTGCAAGTTGCATCATACTGCTTATGACAAATTTATTATTGGCGTTACACCTGACTATATTCTTCAAGTTCGCAATGATATTTTGGAAGAAGAAGATGGTCCTATGCTTCAACATGGCTTGAAGGGATTGCATGGAACAAAATTGATTTTGCCAAACTCAAAGAGCAAATATCCAAGCAGAGATGCATTGGATTGGCGTTATAGTCGTTTTACAAGGGCAACATAAAAATCCGAAAACTCTGAGCTTTTCACTCGGAGTTTTATTTAGAACAAGATGCGCTCAGGGCGGGAATGGTGGATGTATAGATAATTTAACCACAAAAGAATATTTATGAAAGATACATGAACAAATAATTGGGGCATCTATCAAGGGGGGGAGATTGAGTTTTGTCTATTATAAATTCTCAGCCTCCATTAACTTGGTAAATGCAACAACTATTTTAGGGTCGAAAATAGTTCCTGCGCATTCTTGGAGATAATCCAATGCTTTTTTTTCTCGGCCAGGATTTTCTATAAGGACGATCTGCTATAAGAGAGTCCCAAACATCTATCACTGAAAATATACGAGCTGCTAATGGAATGTTTTCTCCTCTCAACCCACGTGGGTACCCTGACCCATCCCATCTTTCATGATGACAATATGGTATATCTAAGAAAGTGTTTTAAAAGTCATGTTGCGACGATTTTGAGCATGCGTCGGATGC
>CAYTDB010000124.1:0-15664 GCA_964436455.1 uncultured Anaerolinea sp.
ATGATCCGCTTGACCGTGAGAGCACGATCTGCGCCATGGTCATTGATCTGAACGCGCGTGAGATGCATATCGCCTGGGGCAACCCCTGCCAGAATTCGTATCACACGTATCACTTGAGCGAATGATTCCAAGTTAATGGGACCACCGATGAGGTGGTCTTATTAGCTTGGCAATAAACAAAAACACACCTTACGGCGTGTCTTTTTGTAAAGTGCCCCACGTGAATCTGTTCCGAACCCCACCCTTCCCGTACTTGCGGAACGGAAAAGGTAATCTCGCCTACTCGCGTTTTCATGGTCTTCGGCTTGAAGCCATTGGCGTAACCGCGCCGTTCTGGCGTATGTTGGTAAGGTCTCGCTTTCAGGTGCTCCGCTCGTTCCGCTTGCATCGCCGCATTAATCATGATCTGGATCAATTCGGCTGGTACGGTAAAATCATTCTGGTGGGTCATAGTCGTTTCTCCTTTTTGGTGTTGTAACCGCAAGGATAACACCTGACCTACTTCTTCATTAATTTTACAGAAACAATCCTACACTACTTAATTCAGACATCAATCTCGTAACCTTTTTGTTTATTCATCGTCATTAAAATAATTATTTGTCCACTTGGAAAATTTGAATTATTGTAATAATGGCGTTTTTAATCGGTGGAAACTAATAATAAACGGTTAAGATCTTATGTCAAATGTGCCCGAACAAGGCAAAAACCTCTTCCTTACGCAAGAAAGTCGAAGTTTAGAGTATCTTAACCTTTTTTGAGATGACTTCCATTATAATTCACCGAATTCTAACTCGCATTCCGATAAAATTAGGGTACCCCGCTTGTGGAGAACGGCCAGGAGTAAAAACTTTCGGTGTATGCAGAAAGAATACTACCCAAGAGCACATTAACAAAATCGAACTTCATCAAGTTATTTATCGCATTGATTTTGGCAAAGAGCGCGATGCTTTGAGAGATATGCTGTATGCCATCTGTATGACAGGATCATTGCCATCGGTTTTGCTGCTGAACCCGTCCAAAGTGTTTCGGCGACGATGGTACAGCCTGTACAATGCCAATGGCATGGGAGGGTGAACGATAAAGGCTCAGCAGACTGGGTTTCCCAAACTCTCACCTGCGTACAAGTTCAAAACGCGTGGAAAATCGCCCTAATGACCGAAAGACAGACGGGGAACGCCAAAACAGCATTTCCATGTGGTCAATAACTACCTTAGCCTGAAACTCTTGATTTCGATTGTTGAAGAACTATCTTTTCAATCTATTGCTTGACCAGCCGTCAGGTGTTTGTAAAATATAAGTGTTAGTACATAATTCGGTAGAATTATTTCTTGGTTTTTCATTTATTCAGCTTTCCTGCATCCAATTGGCACTTACAGGATATCCTTGTTTATCCTATGATCAAGATTAGCCATTAAATTCCAAAAATCACTGTGTAATTAGGAGTATTATTATGAATTTGCTGCTGATTCTTGCGTCCAATATATTTTCCATTCCCCTTCACTCCGGGTATGATGGTGGAATATTTGCCGGACTATTGCACCCGATCCTGGGGATCGATCACCTTCTGGCGATGGTTACAGTAGGATTGTTGAGCGCCCAAATGGGGGGTAGGGCAATCTGGACGGTCCCGGCAACGTTCGTCTCTGTCATGGCAATCAGTGGATTGCTGGGAATTGTTGGATTACCGCTCCCGTTTGTGGAATACGGCATTGCTTTATCTGTTGTGGTGCTTGGCATAGCATTATTCGCTCCAAAAAAACTTCCAGTGACACTGACAATGGTATTTGTGGGGTTGTTTGCTTTGTTCCACGGTCATGCTCATGGCACAGAATTGCCTGCCTTTTCTGAAACCGCACTCGATGTATTTGCCTATGTCTTTGGATTTCTCCTGGCAACTGCCAGTCTCCATCTGATCGGCGCACTGGTCGGGCAGATGGCTGTCAGCACAACCCGAGGGGCTAATATCCTTCGGTTCTCTGGCGCGCTGATTGCCGCCATGGGAATATTTTTGGTCATATCAGTATAGACGGTTCAAGTGAAATCGCGCTCATAGGTAAGGTCCCTTATGGTTGTCGAAAAAGTTGGGAACGAATTACGGTTCAAAAATCCGGGCAGTTTGCTCATGATAGTGCTTGGGTTTGCATTCTGGGGTGTTGGGTTTCTCGATCTGCTCGGGCACAAGAGCGCCGACCCAGATGTGTTCGGATTGTATTCACTGCCATTCTTCATTATGGTCGTTCTGTATGGGCTGACCATTTCAGTCTGGTTTGCGCTGTTTTTCAATTCAAACCTCCTGACGCGCGTCGCCGAGGGGATCAAGTCGCTTCAGAACAATACCTCACTGGCGATCCTCACCCTGCTGGGGCTGGCGGTTTCACTCTGGCTGATCTTCGAATGGGACCGCTGGTCGCGGCTCCCAATGCTGCAGTTCGCCGCCTTTGGATTGTTGACCCTGGCTTCGATCATTTTCCTGCTTGCAAATTGGATTGAGAAAGCCGATCAACAGAAGTGGCGCAAGATCATTGCGTACCCGGTGGCTGTTCTGCTGGTCCTTGAGATCGTTCTTCAACTGCTTGCGCGCTATGGCACACTGCCTGCCGTGGAAAAACTCGGCGGACATTTCTATCCATACGAACGCATTTATCAGAGTGGAAAGATCGTTCAAAACGACTTTGCGAACCGCTATGGATGGTACTATCTCGATAACAACCTGGATACAAAGCAGAAGCATATCCTAATGGTTGGTGGAAGTTATGTACGCGGGTTCGAGGTACAGCCAGAGCAGCAGGCCAGCGCGATCCTGACTACGCTCATCGATGAGGGGCAAACTGAGCTGTCTGGCAATGTGGATATGATCCCCATTGGGTTGCCGGGTTTTGGTCTGAGCCCCTTTTTGTTTGAAGATGCCATGCGCGAAATGCCTACGATCGTCAATGCGGATGAGATGATCGTAATGTTCCATCTGGGGGACGATTTCCAAAGCCCTGCCCGTGCAGACAACGCTATCGAGTATGTACTCACCGAAACAAATGAGACCGAAGTGGATCCCGATGATGCGAGGATTCGCCATGATCTGACACATTACTATCTGCGCGGATACATGTCATTCCAACTTGTGGGAACGATACGCAGCAACTATTTGACTCCCAAAGTGATCCTCGCGCTGGTCAATAATTCACCTGTCCCACAGCGCAGCGCTTTCCTGGGAGACGACGAGTTCGACTTTTCTCGCGTCGTTGGGCATGTTTCGGCCAGCTACACGCTGACTGAGCCGGGGCACGCGGGTATCAAGACCACAGACCTGGATGTCGTATCGAGGGGCAACAATTTCATGTTCACGCAGGGTGGGAATGACGATATGCGTGAGTCCGTGTTGATCGCAGACAATCTATTGAAAAGAGCTCAGGAGATCGCGTTGGAACGAGGCTTGACCTTGCGTGTCGTCACCATCCCGATGTACCCGGATGTTTTCTACCAATCCTTCGAAGGTGGTAACTGGCAACCCGAAGTGAGTGGGTACGACCTCTTTCTGCCCGAGCGGGCATTGGTTGCAATTGCACAGGAGAACGGCATTTCGATCCTGCCGATGGGGCAATATATGTTTGAAGATAAGCTGACTGTGGAACAGATCCGCGAGCTTTATCTTTCGGGAAATGCTGGCGCGTTCACTCCTGCCGGGCATATGTATTTTGCCGAGGCGATCTACTCCTGCTTCTACTCCAATGCGGCGGGCGCTTCCTGTCCTAAATAAGCTCTTTTATCCAGCGAGATTCATGGGAGATGTGAGAGAAATGCGTAACGAGAAAATTGAGGCAATCTATCCCCTTTCACCTTTGCAGCAAGGCATACTTTTCCTTGCGAGCTACGAGGATCGGCCGGGGATCTATATCGAGGGGCGCTCCATACGGATTCACGGGAGTCTTGATGTCGCGATGTTGAAGGACGCATGGCGCACCGTGACGGAGCGACACGCTGCGCTCAGAACTCTGGTGGTCTGGCAGGACCTGGACGTTGCGATGCAGGTAGTACACAAACACGTGGAACTCCCCTGGCAGGAACTGGATTGGCGCGAACAGCCTGTGGCGGAACACAACGAACGGCTGCGCACTTTGCTGAAAACCGATCAGGAAAAAGGGTTCCACCTGTCCAGCGCTCCGTTGTTCCGGCTTATTCTCATACGGCTGGGCGAGGATGATTATCAGCTGATCTGGAGCTACCATCACATTGTGATGGATGGCTGGTCGGTCACGCGCGTTCTGGAGGAGGTGTTCACGTTATACACCGAGTCCCTGAGGGGAACGTCCCTCGAACTCGAAAAACCCATTCCGTACAAAGCGTATATTGACTGGCTGGCTCAACAAGACCTCGCATCCGCAGAAACATTTTGGAAGGATCAGTTGCAAGGGTTCTCAACGCCGACCTCCATCAGCAGTGAGGAAAGCCTTACAGTTGCAGGCTCTGGGTATGGCTATCAACAATTCCACTTGCGCAGAGAGATATCCACCTCGTTGCGGTCACTGGCGCGAGCAAACAAACTGACCGTGAATACGTTATTTCAAGGCGCATGGGCGTTACTCTTGAGTCGTTACAGCGGCGAAACAGATGTGCTGTTCGGCGCGGCGGTCTCCGGACGTTCCCTGCCGCTGGCGGGGATCGAGTCGATGGTCGGGCTGTTCATCGGGTCGCTGCCGGTGCGCGTTCAGGTACGGCCTCAGGAAAAGCTCACCCTTTGGTTGGAGAACCTGCAGAAACAACAGATCGCCGCACTGCAATTTGAATATACGTCGCCGCGTGATATTCAAGCCTGGAGCGACCTCAAACGCTCCAGCGGTCAGTCATTATTTGACTCCATCGTGAGCTTCAATAATTATGACTTCGAATCCATGCTGCGAGAGAAAGCCGGCTCGCTTGAGATCCGGGATGTGAACTTCCGCGAGGGATCACATTATCCGCTCACGATGCTGATCGATCCGCTGGATGAAATTCGGATCCGAGTCAAATATGACCGCAGTCGATTTGACGAAGCTGCGATCGCACGCCTCCTGGCTCATCTGCAGATCCTGCTTCAGGATTTTGTCACCGATCCGAATAGGTCGCTTTCAGAATACTCGTTGTTGACTTCTGAGGAGAAGCAGAAACTGCTCATGGATTTCAACAACACTGCGGCTCCTTTGCCGGACAGGAGCGTAGTGCAACTGTTCGAAGAACAGGTTGCACTTGTGCTGGATGCAGTTGCCCTGCGTTTCAAGAGTCAGACCATTAGCTATGCAGAACTCAACAAGCGTGCGAATCAGCTCGCGCGTCATCTGCAAAAGCATGGTGTGGGGCGTGAGCAGGTCGTTGCTTTGTGTCTCGACCGTTCGCCAGAAGCAGTGATCTCCATTATTGCAACGCTGAAAGCGGGAGGCGCTTACCTGCCTCTCGATGCGACGCTGCCTGCGAAACGGCTGGAGCTGATGATCCGGGAGACCGAAGCGCCGGTCGTGCTAACCAACCAACAGTTGGCGCAGAGACTGCCTGCCTCCAATTCAAAGATCATCCGCCTCGATGTGGATTGGGAATTGATCGAATCCGAATCGGGCGGGGACCTTCCACACGATATTTCACTAGATGACCTGGCCTATATCATTTACACGTCCGGTTCCACGGGGCTTCCCAAGGGCGCCCTCCTGCGCCATGGAAATCTGCTGAGCTACGCTACATGGGCACGCGATTATTATTTGCGGGGCGAGAAACTTGATTTCCCGCTGTTCTCATCTCTTTCTTTTGATCTCACTGTTACATCGATATTTGTGCCTTTGATCTCAGGCGGCACAATCGTGATCTATGGAGAAGGTTCGACTGCCAACATGGAAGTCCTGGACGTGGTCAACGATGACCTTGTGGATATCATCAAGCTGACACCGGCGCATCTTTCCCTGCTCCAGACCGCTGGTCTCAAGTCAAAACGCATCCGCAGGATGATCGTGGGCGGCGAGGATTTCAAACAGAGTCTTGCGCAGCGCATCACCGATCAGTTCGATGGCAGGATCGAGATCTATAACGAGTATGGCCCAACGGAAGCAACCGTGGGCTGCATGATCCATCGTTACGATTCGGGCACAGATACCGGTGCATCGGTGCCGATCGGGAAGCCGGTTAACAACGCCCAGGTCTATATCCTGGACAAGAATCTTCAACCTGTACCTCCCGGAGTAATCGGCGAGATGTGCATTGGCGGTGCTGGCGTCGCGCGCGGATATTTGAATCGACCTAAACTCACCGAATCGAAGTTCGTGAACGATCCATTCAATCCCGGCGCAAAACTCTATCGAACAGGTGATCTGGCGCGCTGGAGTGCCGATGGACAAATGCAATTCCTTGGCCGCATGGACCATCAGGTCAAGATCAAGGGTTACCGCATAGAGCTGGGTGAGATCGAGAGTACTTTGACGTCACATTCTGATGTGGAAGAGGCGGTGGTGATCGCATTCCAACCAGAGATCGTATCGGGCGATCATGTCAACCAACGCTGTGTACGATGTGGACTGCCAGACAACTATCCTGGAGCCACATTTGACTCGGAAGGTGTGTGCAAGACCTGCCGTGAATATTCCATCCTTCAGGAACGGTTCCGTCCGTATTTCAAAACGCCTTCTGACCTGCAGAAGATCGTCGATCATGCGAAAGAAATGCGCAGCGGAAAATACGATTGCATGGTGCTGTACAGTGGCGGCAAAGACAGCACCTATATGTTGTACCAACTTGTCAACGTGTATGGGTTGCAGCCACTGGTGTTCAACCTCGACAACGGCTACATCTCTGAAGAAACGAAGACCAACATACGCCGTGTCACCGATGCCCTCGGCGTGGACCTTGTTTTCGGCCAGACCCCGCACATGAACGCCGTGTTCGTGGATAGCCTCAAACGACATAGCAACGTCTGCGATGGCTGCTTCAAGGTCATTTATACGTTGAGCATTAACATGGCGCGTAAACAGGGCATCCGCTATATCTTTACAGGCTTATCGCGCGGACAGTTGTTCGAGACGCGTCTTTCAGATATGTTCCAGGCGCAGATCTTCGATGTGGAGGAGATCGATCAAACAGTGCTGGCAGCTCGCAAGGCCTATCACCGCAAGGATGATGCAGTGCGACAGCTCATGGATGTAAAGATCTTTGAGAACGATTCGCTTTTCAATGAAGTCCAGTTGGTGGACTTTTATCGCTATACCGATGTGCCTCTTCACGAAATGTACGAGGACCTGAAACGTCAGAGACTTTGGGTGCGTCCCTCGGACACCGGTCGTTCGACCAACTGTTTGATCAATGATGCCGGTATCTACATCCACAAGAAGGAACGCGGCTATCACAATTATGCATTGCCCTATAGCTGGGATGTGCGTGTGGGACATAAGACCACCGACGAAACTGTGCACGAATTGAACGATGAGATCGACGAGTCCAAAGTGCGCAAGATCCTGAACGAGATCGGTTACGATGAAAATGAAAAACTGAGTCAGCGCACCGAAAAGCGATTGGTCGCCTATTATGTGGCAAAACAGCCCTTGCCGACCAGCGAGATCCACCAGCATCTTTCGACCCGCCTGCCAGATTACATGGTCCCGGTGGATTTCATTCAACTGGATGAGATGCCGCTGACCGTCAACGGCAAGATCGACCGCGCCGCTCTGCCTCACCCGGACCTCAGTCGTCCGAAACCGGAATCGGCCTATGTCGCCCCGACGACCGAGTTCGAGAACCAGCTGGTCACTATTTGGAGTCAGGTACTGCGCCTGCCAGAGATCGGCGTTAATGACAACTTCTTTGAGTTGGGCGGCGACTCTATTATCAGTATTCAAATCGTGACGAAGGCCAAGCAGACCGGGCTGCGCTTCACGCCGCGCGACATCTTCGAAAAGCAAACCATCGCACAACTGGCGCTGGTGGTTGAGACCGATCAGAAGACCTCTGCCGAACAGGGTCTGGTCACTGGCGATGTACCGCTTACACCTATCCAGCATTGGTTCTTTGAGCAGGAGTTCTCTCAGCCGCAGCACTGGAACCAGTCCATATGGCTAAATGTGCCCGCGAATGTGGATCGGGTTGCCTTGCAGTCCGCGCTCCAATATCTTCCAAAACAACATGACATGCTCCGCGCTCGCTATCGCAAGAGTAAAGATGGGAAGTGGCAGCAAAGCATACCTGCTGATGGTGTGGCACTCGCGCTGGAGTTCCATGACCTTTCTGCTCTGGCCGCTGATGCACAGGATGAAACACTAGGATTGAAGGCTCAGATCCTGGAGAGCACACTGGACCTGGAAACGGGTCCCTTGCTTAAGGCTGCTCTCTTTGCCATGGGTCCGGGACTTCCTCTGCGACTCTTCGTCACCTGCCACCATCTGGTCATCGATGGTGTCTCGTGGCAGCCATTGCTGGAGGATTGGGAGACTACGTACCGTCAGCTTTCACAAGGACAGCAGATTCGTTTACCAGCCAAGACCACCTCGTTCAAGGACTGGTCGGAGAAACTAGCCGCCTACGCCCGCTCGCGGGTGCTGGAAAAGGAAATTGAATTTTGGAGCTCGAACATTTCAGAAAAGCTGCCTGCCCAAGATCGCAAAGTTTCAAGCTCTGTTGAAAGAATTTCCTGCGAATTCAGCGAGGCGGATACAAGCTCATTGCTTCAAGATGTCCATGCTGCCTATAACACGACCGTGGTTGACCTTCTGATCGCTGCCTGGTCACAGTCCTACAGTGATGTGTTGGGAAATGATGTAGTTTCTGTGGCGCTGGAAGGGCATGGACGCGAAACGGAACCGTTCAAAGATGTGGATCTCTCGCATACGGTCGGGTGGTTCACCACGCATTATCCGTTGTCTGTGCAGATGGCAAACAAATGGGACCTTGGTGATCTGTTGAAGAAGGTCAAGGAACAGATCCGCCGTGTGCCTAACCATGGGATCGGTTATGGAGTTTTGCGCTATCTGCGGGCTGATAAACCACTTGCATCACACCCTGAACCTGACGTGCTCTTCAACTACATGGGGCAGTTCGAACGGGCGCTGCCGGCCTCTGAACTATTTACCCTGGCACAATCTCTACAGGCTGGCTATGGCCCGCTGAATCACCGAACGCACCCGTTGGAATTGAATGTCTTTGTGCGCGCTGGACAGCTGCGCGTCAATTTGGATTTTAGTGGCGATCGTTTCGTAGCGGAGACCGTTCAGAAACTACTGGACACGTTCATCCGCCGCCTGAGATCGTTGATCGAGCACTGTCTTTCTCCAGATTCCGGTGGGCAAACTGCGTCAGACTTTGGGCTGGCCGGCCTATCTGATGAGCAGTTCGATAATCTCTCAAGCCTATTGAACAATCTTGATGGTGATTGAGCCATGAAGAATGTAGCCGATATTTATCCGTTAACTCCAACGCAGGCGGGCATCTTATACCATACGCTGCGCGCTCCACAGGAAGATCTCTACTTTCAGCAGATCAGTTGTACGCTGCGTGGAACTCTTAATGTCGACAAGTTCAAGCAAGCCTGGGATGAAGTGGTCGCGCGTCACCCGGCGTTACGCAGCATCTTCCTGTGGGAAGGTGTCGAGGAGCCGCTGCAGGTGGTTCGTGAAACGGTCACGCTGCCGTGGATTATCCTCGACTGGCGCGGAAGCTCATCGGAGCAGAGTGACGACCGCTTGTCCGCCTTGAGCCGGGACTATCGTGCCGCGGGATTTGACCTTACGAAGGCTCCCATCCTGCGCATGGCGCTGATCCAACTTGAAGACGAGACATTCCACTTCATCTGGAATTTCCATCACCTGCTGACGGATGGCTGGTCTACGCATCTGGTGTTTCACGAAGCGTTTGCCGTCTATGATGCACTGGTGCGTGGCGAGTCCTTCTCTCCCGCTCCCGTGCGACCGTTTCGCGACTATATAGATTGGTTGAAGGCACAAGATGATGATGCCGCGGAGAAATATTGGCGTCGGCAGCTGGGCGAATTCCCAGCCCCAACACCGTTCCAGGTGGATACGCCCGCGCTGCAAGGGGCGTTGATCAAACATGCGGAAACATCGCTCGTTCTGGATGCAGTTACTTCCACCGCACTTAAGAATGTTGCTAGACAAAATCGGCTGACCCTGAATACCATCGTGCAGGGTGCGTGGTCGATCCTGTTGAGCCGTTACAGCGCTGAAGAGGGTGTGGTTTTTGGAACCACACTGTCCGGGCGGCCTGCAGAGCTGCGCGGCGCGGAAACCATGGTCGGCATGTTCATCAACACACTGCCGCTGTGCGTGAAAGTTACAGAAGATTCGGAACTTATTCCGTGGCTTCAGGGGTTGCAGACTCAGCAATTGGAAATGCGTCAGTACGAATACAGTGCTTTGGCAAAGATCCAACGCTGGAGTGACGTGGAGCCGGGACAGCCGTTGTTCGAGTCGATCGTTGTGTTCGAGAACTATCCCACCAACGAGGCAGGCGAGCGATCACTGCGCATCAAAGATATGCACTATCGCGAGCAGAGCAACTATCCGCTGGCACTCCTGGTCTTACCTGGGGATGAGATGCGGTTGCTGGTGATCTATGACCAGGCTCGGTTCGAGGAGGATGCGGCTCGCGGCGTGCTTCGTCACCTCAATACGTTACTCGTTTCCATCGGGCAGGATCCAGCACAGAAAATCGCGGATCTGTCCCTATTGGATGCGAGTGAGTATCAACAAGTCGTCGTGGATTGGAATGATACGAAAAGACCACTGGGTGAACTTGTTTGGGTGCACGAGCAGATCGCGACAATAGCTCGAAGAGCACCAGAGCAAAAAGCTGTCGTAGCATCCGATGGCGCGCTGACTTATGGCGAATTGGATGGGCGCGCCAATCAATTGGCACATCATCTCATCCGACGCGGCGCTAAACCCGGGACACCCATTGCCTTATACATGGATCGTTCCGCCAAGATGATGGTGGGAATTCTCGGTATCCTGAAAGCGGGATGTGCTTACGTTCCGCTGGACCCAACCTATCCGGCAGCACGCATCTCGTATGTGTTGAACGATATGCAGGCTCCAATGGTGGTGACGCAGCCTCACCTGGTGTCGCAGCTGGGTTTGCCTGAAGAGAGGACTGTCGTGTTGGATGATGCAGGCAGCCAGACGGCGAGCGAACCGCTGACTGTTCCAGATATATCAATTAGCTCTCAAAGTCTTGCGTACCTCATCTACACCTCCGGCTCGACCGGCATGCCAAAGGGCGTGATGGTCACTCACCAAAACCTGTTTTACTCGAACACAGCCCGTGGCGTTTACTACAAAGAAAAGGTGAACGGATATCTACTCTTATCCTCTTTTGCCTTTGATAGTTCTGTGGCCGGCATTTTCTGGACCCTCACCGACGGTGGTACATTGGTGCTGCCCGCTCCCGGCGATGAACGGGATATCGAAAAATTATCCAGCTTGATCGCGCGTGAAAAAGTATCGCATACTCTGGCTCTGCCGTCGCTTTACCGGTTGCTGCTGGATTATGCGCCCACTGGTTCATTGAACACTTTGCGCGCTGTTATTGTTGCTGGCGAGTCCTGTCCGCCTGAATTGGGTGCCTATCACTATTCCAAACTTCCCGCTGCGATCCTGTATAACGAGTATGGACCGACGGAAGCCAGCGTATGGTCGAGCGTCTATCTCATCGCCCCGAATGATAAACATAAGATCGTTCCCATCGGAAAACCCATTGCAAATTATCAACTCTATGTGCTTGATCGCCGCGGTCGGCCTGTCCCCGTCGGTGTTCCGGGCGAACTGATGGTCGGTGGCCTTGGGATCGTGCCTGGCTACTGGCAGCGTCCTGAATTGACAAAGGAACGCTTTGCACCGAATCCTTTTGGTGAAGGGAATGTTTATCACACCGGCGACCGTGTCCGCTGGCTTGCGGACGGAAATCTCGAATTCCTTGGGCGCGTGGATCATCAGGTCAAGGTCCGTGGTTTTCGGATTGAACTCGGCGAAATCGAGACTGCATTACGGCAGCATCGGGGTGTTAGTGAAGCCCTTGTCACCATGCAGAGTGGAAGGCTGATTGCGTATCTGATCGCCGAAGAAAAGAACAGCGCCACGCAGCAGCAAACTGACACCATCCGCAATGATCTTGCCCGCCGCCTGCCCGAATATATGGTGCCCTCCGCGATCCTCTGGCTGGATGATTTTCCGCGCACGCCGAACGGTAAGATCGACCGCAAAAACCTTCCTGAGCCGGAATCGATTCCTAGTCATTCAGAGGTTGGATATGTTGCACCGCAAACTGAAACCGAGGAGAAGATCCATGCCCTGTGGTCTGAAATATTGGGTCTTACAAATATTAGTGTGCGCGACGACTTTTTTAGGTTGGGAGGACATTCCCTCTTGATCATTCAGCTTGTTTCGAGCCTCCGCCAGGCATTCGAGTTGCCAATACCTTTGAGTGCAGTTATGGACACGCGTACTATCGCCGGTCAGGCCGAACGCATCGACACTTTGACGTGGAGCAAATCTGGTCTGGCAGCTGACCAGAAAGGGTATCATTCACCCGGCAAGCGTGAGGAATTTGAGATTTGAATGTATTAGATTTCTTGACGCACTTGCGATCACTTGATATTCAGGTAAAAGTCGATCAGGGCAAGCTGCGCATCAACGCCCCGCAGGGAGCCGTTACTCCCGAAATATTAGCCGAACTCAACTCGCGCAAAGGGGAAATACTCTCTTTGTTGTCGGAGATGGATCCGGTTCCGGCTGAGGGAGACGAAGCACCTTTATCGCTTGCACAGGAAAACTTATGGCAACTTCATAGATTGACGCCGGATACGACTGCCTACAATATGTATGCAGTATTCCGCCTACATGAAGGGCTCAATGTTCAAGCTTTGGAAGTTGCAATACGTTCTATTGTCGAGCGTCACAAGATATTACGGACATCTTTTCCTAATTCTGCGCAAAACGAGCCCAAACAATCCATTGCACCAACCTTGTCGGTTGGATTACAGCATATACCTTTGTCATCAACTACAGCTATGCAGGAGGAACTAAGGTCAATCTTCGAATTCGAAATACGAAAGTCTTTTGATTTATTGTCCGGTCCATTGTTTCGACCGGTCTTGGTGTATATTGGTCCGGACGATTACGTTTTGATTATTGTCATGCATCATATAATCTCGGATGGGCAATCGTTTAAGATTTTCTATGATGAACTCGAACAAGCCTACTCGGCCGCAGTCGAAGGCGGTACGGTTAATTGGGCTCCATTGTCCATACAATACGGTGATTTTGCTGCTTGGCAGCGGAAATGGCTTTCGTCTGATGCAAGCCAAATTGATCGAGATTACTGGAAATTCCGGTTGTCTGGCGAAGTTCCTGAATTGAAATTGCCGATCGATCATCTTCATCCACTTCACACTTCATCAGAAGGTGATTACGTGGAACTGCGAATAAATTCCGGGTTATCTGCTTCACTCCAGGAATTGTGTCAACAAAATGGGGTAACCCTGTTTACGGCCGCGCTGACGGCGTTCAACATTATGCTGCACCGCCACAGTAGCCAGCTGGACTTGGTGGTGTGTACGCCTGTAGCTGCCCGTGATCGTATCGAATTCAGCAACTTGATTGGTTACTTCAATAATACGCTTTTGTTACGCACTGACCTTGAAAAGGCGGCAACATTGCGTGAGCTGCTTCAACGAACACAAGCTCTCGTTGTGGATGCGCTGGCCCATCAAATGTTCCCATTTAATGAGATTGCCAGTTTCCCTAACTTGTCTCGTACACCGCTTTCGCGAGCAATGGTGGTTGTTCTGGATCCATCCCAGGACATGCTTCAGTTGCCTGGTGTCAAAGTTGAAAAAATCAATGTTTTTAATAATGCAGTACAGTATGATCTGTCGCTGGAATTGAAGGGATCTTCCGAGCAATTGGAAGGCAAATTGATGTACCGAAAGGTGCTTTTTGACCGGAGCACAGTGGAAGGATTAGCTGGCGAGTTCATAAAGATTTTGGAAGAAATGGTAATCGATGTAGACTCAGTGTTCAGTCCATTTGATTTTGAGCAATCAGTGATACTTGAGCGCAATAAAGAAAATGTGAATGAAGTGCCCCATGTACAGCCTCGCACCAATCTCGAACGTTGTATCGCGCAAATATGGCAGGAGGTGCTGAATGTTGAGCGCATTGGAATTCATGATAACTTCTTTGAACTTGGTGGTCACTCATTGCTCGCCCTTCGTTTGTTCACCCGTATCGAACAGGAAACTGGCACCAGTATGCCCTTATCGACCTTGTTCAAGGCAACAACTATTGCACAGTTGGCGCGTTTGATCGAAGATGAGAGCACGGGTAAAACCTGGGATTGTTTGGTGCCGATCCAGCCACTAGGTGCGAAAGCCCCATTTTTTTGTGTGCATGGAGTCACAGGCGATGTGTTCGGGTACAGGGATTTGTCCAACGCTCTCGGGGATGCTCAACCTGTCATAGGATTGAGAGCGATTGGGTGGGACCATCAGGATTATTATGACAGCTCTATCGCACAAATGGCAGAGCGTTACATTGAGGCAATGAAATCTTACCAACCAACCGGACCATACCGCATAGGTGGTTATTGCTTCGGGGGCATTGTCGCCTATGAAATGGCATGTCAATTGGAGAAAATGGGTGAGAAGGTTTCACTGTTGGCGGTTTTTGAAGGTTCAATGCCTGTTGGAGAGGAAAATCGCGCTTCTTTTTTTCAGAGACTGAGCGTATTTTTAAGGCACCTTCCCGGTTGGATCAGGGATTACACTAGCATGTCCCCTGAACAACTGTTGATTCGTATTCGTACCACAGGCAATAAGATTTTATTGAAGTTTCAGGCCAATCCGGATTTGGAACGGCGCATGCAGGCTGAAGAAATACTAAACATTAATTATGATGTTCTTCCAGATAGAAATATCGAATTGACACGGATCAATTCAAATGCGTTTTTGCACTATAAACCTAATCAATACAATGGATTCCTGACTCTCTTTCGAGCAAAAAACCGCAGCATCAATGAAGTCATCTTCGGTCCACTTGACCCAACGATGGGGTGGGGCAAGTTGGCATTAGGTGGAGTCGCAATAAGATTGGTGGATGGATTTCATCGTAATATCCATCTTTTTCCATATGTGATTTCATTGGCTTCAGAATTAAAACATTGCCTTGAAAACGCGACTGATTGACGTGCTAAAAAAGATCCGATTTTTATTTAACCCAAGTTGCCACCATTTGATAAAGGTCGACCAAAGTTTATGAGGGAAGCCGGAGAGCACTAACGAGTTTCTGATTTGATTCGAGTTTTTTCGATGGTGGTCATTTATCCTTCACAGAATACCCCGTAGCTTGCTACGCGGGTTCCGTGTCTTAGCAAAATCCGTGCCCGTAGGGGCAAAATTTCGTAATACGCCGTCCGCTTGCGGCGGGGATAGAAATTTTGAGGATTTTGCAAGTTTATACTCTCGGTTCGCTCATGTTTTGACCTGATTTTAGAATTGGGGTAAGCTCGGAGCATGACTAAAGAGCTGAAAGTGTATTGTTTACCCACATCGACACCCAGGGCCTGTCAATATCCCTTTTAGTCATTTGTGTTTAGACTATCGAAGTCTATCACGAGGAAGGCAAGGCAGAAGGACTGGACCAATATCAGCTGCGGG
>CAYTDB010000125.1:0-15396 GCA_964436455.1 uncultured Anaerolinea sp.
GTAGCTAGTATTGTCGGAATTACTAAAACAATTGCGAATAATAAAAACAATGATACATTTTCCATATGTCACCTGTTTGGCTTCCCTGGCGAATCAACTTTTTCAGCGGTTTAGTGGTTTTTTGAGCGTACCAAAACTTTGATGTCAATCCTGCCTGCTTAGGACCTCACCCCCAGCCCCTCTCCTAAAGGGAGAGGGGAGAGGCGGGTGGAAATTTTTTGTGTTTCTCAATCTCGTCTTTTGCTTTTTCAACAATATGATTCAGTATTTCAAGCGTTTCTTGCCCGATCCGTTTAGCTTCTTTAGTGATTAACTCGTAATTAATTTCTACATCGCTTGCGCCGCTTAGATCAAAAACAATCATGGAATAGATATCTTTGGGATGTTTGTCCGACCTGCCTTCATCCCATGCCCACAATTTTCCAATGATGATGTCTGATGGTTGTGCGACCCACGCTGTGAAAGAATTCCCTGTTGGGTCAACGAACTCACGGCGAACGCGACGGTCAAAAGCGAGTTGGTAGTCAGGCTCGCGCTTTAATGGAACAAGATCTGCTTTGATACCTTCGTTCGTATCAATGATGTTGAACATGATACCCATTTGCACGGAATTTCTCATCATTTCGGGATCGGCGTAATAGCGCGGCAGTGGGAATTTCTGTGAAAGAGCTTCAAAATCCTGCTCTCGCAGATCAACAAGAATATCAATATCAAATGTAACGCGAGTAATGCCAAACGGATAACCGCCAAACGCACCAACAATCATATATGGCGCTCTGATTTCATCTAACGCTTTGACAACTTGAACATAAAATGAAACGGCGGTCATTTTGTATCCATTCGAACAGGTGTTAAATATGTCAACACCTTCATGTTAATTTCAGGCATGGAGAGTTTCGGAAATTTTTTACGAAATGTGCCGCGTAAGGCAGACATGGAAAACTCTTGTGCTCGCAAGCCAGGAAGCAGACGGTTTTTTAAAGGCATTTTGGCAAGCAAATCCAATTGAACCCAATCAATAGGGTCAAAGCCGTTGACCATTTTTTTGATATCTTCTGATGTTAGGGTTTGCTTTTCCATAGTTTCTTTTGAATATACCAGAACTTTAATCTTGATTTTGGTTCATAGGTTTTATGAAAAAGGATTTTCTCTGTCCTGGACAGGCGGCTGGTTCCGCTCTTGCATGAAATCTTCTGAAAACCCTTTCAAAATCTCTTCCGCCCGGTCAATGCGCACAACCTTCTCCACGACCATCTGTGCGGCAACCTTTTCGATCAATTCTCCACTGGCGCCTGCCGCAATGGCGACCTGACGTGCGTGCAGCGACATATGTCCGCGTTGGATGCCTTCGGTGGCTAATGCACGGAGTGCCGCCATGTTCTGGGCGAGTCCCACCGAGGCGATGATCTCTGCGAGTTCGGAGGCTGTTTTTATACCCATCAATTTGACCGCGGCTTGCGCAGCAGGGTGAACCTTGGTTGCGCCGCCGACGATTCCGACTGCCATGGGCATTTCAAGCGTGCCCACGAGATTCCCCTCCTTGTCCTTGCCCCAGGTGGATAATGAAGTGTACTTCCCTGAACGGGCGGCATAGGCATGTGCGCCCGCTTCGATTGCGCGCCAGTCGTTGCCTGTGGCGATGACGACCGAGTCCACGCCGTTCATGATGCCTTTGTTGTGGGTCGCCGCGCGATACGGGTCGATTGCGGCAAACGCCCATGCTTCGATGATCCCATCACGGACCTTTTCGCCTGAAAAATCGCCAAAAGTTAATTCTTTTACAGGAATGGTACAGCGTGCCCTTGCAAGGCGATGATCTGCAAGGTTGGAGAGAATACGCAAGTGAACACGTCCGCCTGTGATGGATTCGATTTTCGGCGCAAGCCGTTCACAAGCAGTGTTAACCGCGTTCGCTCCCATCGCGTCACGGACATCGTAGATGAGGTGAACGACAAGGAACGATCCGATGGGGGACTCGGTGATAACGCGCACTTCCAGATTACGGGCACCGCCGCCGAACTTCTTGAGGACAGGGTCAACTGAGTCCGCTTCTTCGAGGAGCTCGACTTTGTGCTCTAATAATGAAAGCTGAGCGAGATGGACGTTTTCCAGGTCAAGGACTTGCATTTGCCCGATCATGTGCGGGTCGGTGGTGGTGGCTTTGAATCCGCCGCCTGCGCGGGCGAGTTTTGCCATAAAGGAAGCGCCAGCCACCACCGATGGCTCTTCGAGTGTCATTGGGACAAGTACGTCCTTGCCATTTACCTGGAAATTCAGCGCAATTCCAAGCGGCATGCTGTGCAGCCCGATCACGTTCTCTATCATGTGGTCGGCGGCTTCCGTGGAGAGTCCGCCGGTGGTCCACGCGGACAGGTTTTCGGGAGTTAGATTCGCGGCTTCCGCCAGTTTGGCGTGCCGCTCATCGACGGTCATGTTGTAAAATCCAGAAATGCGGGAAGTTGTCATATTGTCACCTTTTGCAGACTATATTCTATTGTACACCCCTGCCAAAATCTATCAGATTTGTGAGATAATCTATCGCGAGGTGTCTAAGTTATGTTGTTGACGAGGGAACAATTACAGGAGCGATTGATTGCCCTGCATCAAGCCAGCCTTGAATTGGTAAAAGATGTTTCATTGGAAACATTGCTTGAACGCATTGCAACTGTTGCCTGTGAACAGGCGGATGCCAAATTTGCCGCATTGGGGGTATTGGATCATCACGGAAATTTGGATAAATTCATATCCGTTGGTTTGTCTGGTAAAGAGATCAAGCGAATCCCTCATCCGCCTGAGGGGCGCGGTTTGATCGGGGCGTTGATGAACGCGAAGGATCCATTACGGGTGCCTGTGATCAAGGAGCACCCGAAATCGATTGGTTTTCCTGCGCACCATCCGTCCATGAAGTCTTTTTTGGGGGTACCGATCCGCACAGGTGACAGGCAGCTGGGGCAGATCTACCTGACCGAAAAGAGGGATGGCTCGGAATTTAACGTCGACGATGAAAAGATCATTCAGATGCTCGCTGCGTACGCCGCAACTGCCATAACAAATGCACGTTTGTATGAACAAATGCGGGAACGTGATATTGCCCTGACCCGCCGCAACGTGGACATGGCTCTGCTCAATGGCATCGCTTCAACCCTGACCTCGAGCCTGGAACTCGACGAAATTTTGAACAAAACCCTTGGGCTTGTGATGAACTACATGCGCGTAGAAGCCGGTGAGATATTCCTTCTGGAGGAGGATGGCAAGTCTCTTCGCATGGTTTTACATCGCGGACAAGCCGCCGAAGCCTTCTGGACGCGCAATATCTTCAAAACAGGTGATGGATATATTGGGATTGTGGCAGAGACGAGAAAGCCGGTTGTCAGTACAGACCTTGCACATGACATGCGTTTCTTGCGAGAGGCGGTTGTAAAGGCGGGATTTCATCAAATTGCATGTATCCCATTACTTTCAGGTGATAATTTGATGGGAGTCATGAGTGTTGCAACGCTTGGTAAAGAACCAATAGACGACCGAAATGTTCAAATGATGGCGGCAGTGGGGAATTGGGCTGGTCTTGCCATTGAAAATGCTCGTTTACATTCAAATGCAAGGCGCCTTGCCATTCTCGAAGAACGTGAACGCATCGGCATGGATTTGCACGATGGCATTATTCAATCCATTTATGGGGTGGGGTTATCACTTGAAAGCGCGTTCCATTCCATCAATGAAGATCCAAATGATGCAAAACAACGTGTACAACACGCAATTTATGGATTAAACCAGGCAATTCGTGACCTTCGTTCCTATATATTGGACTTAAAACCACGTCAATTGGGCAGTGACGGCTTGATGAGTGGTATCAAACGCCTTGCAGCGGAGTATCGAGCCAATACTTTTGCTGAAGTTCACATTACAGAACCCGAATCAGAACTTAGTGATCTCGCTCAAGGTCATGTTTTGACGTTATTTCACATCTGCCAGGAGGCTTTAGCCAATTCAGCAAAGCATGCCAAGGCGAAAAAAGTTGGAATTGCAGTCTGGGCAACCGATGAACGCGTACTTATGGAGATCAATGACGATGGTAAAGGCTTTGATATGGAAGCCATGAACGCGAATATTGGTCATGGCGTTGCAAATATGCGTACGCGTGCACGTTCGATAGGCGGCGACGTGGATATATCATCTGCTATAGACGAAGGAACGACCGTTCTTGCATGGGTTCCACGCGACTCGCATCAATGAATCAATGATAAAAAAGATTCTTTAATGTTGAATCACAGAATCTTGAGTCTCGTTAACAACTCATTAATCACGATGCACAACGCGTTTCTTTAAGAACATTGCTCCATATTTAATTCGTTGCAAGCATTTTAGGCATTAAACCCCATATATGGGGGTGTGGATAACTTCTCAAAGGATACTTGGCTGAAACGAGTGTTCTATAAATCATGAAGAATAAGAAAGTTCACGCGTTGAATCTTTAACGTTGAGCGACCTTAAAAAACCGGAAGTTTTAAATCAAACGTAGGCTTAACGTGTTGTTATTTTCCATGAACATCTGCTAGAATGTTGGCACGCTGATGTAAAGGATGTGGAGAAGAAGTTCACATCTTGCAATCCCTGTAAGACCTCTTATCAATAAATTTGTTCAAAACAAGCCGCTGACGAAGCGGATTAATTCGACACTCGCTATTTTCATTGCATCGGAGCATTTATGAACGCTGATCAGGCATGGCAATCCGTACTCGGACAACTTCAAATGGAAATGCCTCGCGCCTCCTTCGACACGTGGGTGCGGGATACCAAACCAGTTTCCTACAATGACGGCACTCTCACTATCGGTGTGCGCAATGCGTACGCCCGTGATTGGTTGGAAAGCCGCCTTGCGAGTACTGTGAACCGTCTGCTGGTCGGTATATTGAACTCTACTGTGGATGTCCACTTCGTGGTGCATGGCAATGAAATCGAACGGATCGTGGACGATTCACCCGCATCCACCCCTGGAACTCCGCTTCAAGCCCGTACCGAGCCTGCTGAGGCTTACGAACAACAGTCGCGCAGCTCGAATATGAACCCGCGTTACATTTTTGACGCCTTTGTAGTCGGTTCAGGCAACCGATTGGCGCACGCCGCCTGTCTTGCCGTGGCTGAAAAGCCCGCACGTGCCTACAATCCGCTATTCCTGTATGGAGGGGTGGGGCTCGGGAAGACCCACCTCCTCCATGCCATTGGCAATGCCTGTCAGGCACGTGGATTGAATGTGCTGTATGTCTCATCCGAAGAATTCACCAACGACCTGATCACCGCCATACGAACGCACACCACACAGGCTTTCCGTGAAAAATATCGTTCGATAGATGTGCTTTTAGTGGACGATATACAGTTCATTGCAGGCAAGGAATCCACGCAGGAGGAGTTTTTCCACACGTTTAACACACTCCACGGGCAGGATAAGCAGATTATCGTTTCGTCTGACCGCCCACCGAAGGCATTGGTCACACTGGAAGAACGTCTCCGCTCACGCTTTGAGTGGGGGCTTACTGCTGACATCCAGCCGCCTGATCTTGAGACCCGTCTCGCCATCCTGCGCACAAAAGCCGATCGGACCGGGCGTCATGTGCCGAATGAAGTGTTGGAACGGGTCGCAGAACGCGTCCAGTCCAATATCCGTGAACTCGAAGGCGCCCTGAACCGTATTCTCGCCTTTGCGGACCTGAGCGGCAGTTTATTGACACAGGATTTGGTCGAAGTGGCCCTCGCCGATCTACTGCCGCAAAAACGCAATATCTCTTCGGAGAAGATCCTCGATGCAGTGGCAGAGTCTGAGGGGCTTGACGTAAAAGATTTACTCGGACAGAACCGTTCCGCGAAGATTGCCATCCCTCGTCAACTGGCAATGTATCTGTTGCGTACCTACAACGAAATTTCACTGCCCCAGATCGGTGAAATGCTCGGAGGGCGCGACCATACAACAGTCATGTATGGGATCAAGAAGGTGGGGGTTGATGAGAAACTCAGGAAGCGCGCCGAAAGGATCTGGCGTGATCTGAATCAACTTACCGCTGTGTAGCCCATTGCCCCGAAGTAGTTCGGGGCTTTTTTGTGGATGTTGGAAAAGGTCATTCGGACGGAATCAATTCGTCCCTTACGCGAGAGGCGTGAGTCTCGAATCCTGTGTTATAATCCCGCCGCTTCCCCCTTCGACTGTGGCACGAAAATCACGTGCCTCCGCCCAGGGAGGAACAAATTCTGCCTGGGATGGGCAATAAGCGTCCCTGAGCGGGTAAAAAATTCCCGCTAAACTCATTCTGCTGAACGCCATAATCCAGCGCGTATGTCAGCAGAGATGTAAGGAGAAAAATGGCTGTTATTTCCATGAAAGCCCTGCTTGAGAGTGGCGTCCACTTCGGTCATCGTACCAATAAGTGGGATCCCCGTATGAAACCGTACATCTTCACAGAGCGTAACGGTATTCACATCATTGACCTGCAACAGACTTCCAAGTTGTTGAACCAGGCATATAACGTGATTCGTGACGTGGTGGCGAATGGCGGCACCATTCTGTTCGTGGGTACAAAGCGCCAGGCTCAGGAGACCATCGCTGAGGAGGCAACACGCTGTGATATGCCTTACGTGACCGAACGCTGGTTGGGTGGGACGCTCACCAACTGGAACACGATCCATGCCCGTATTCAAGAGATGGAGCGCCTTGAGAAGATGCGCGATAACAACGAACTCGAGCATCTGACCAAGAAGGAAGGTCTGTTGATCGGACGCGAGATCGTTCGTTTGCAAACACATTTTGAAGGTCTGCGCACGATGAAGCGCCGCCCCGATTTGATCTTCATCATTGACGTTGGTCGTGAAGACTCCTCTGTGCGTGAAGCCAATCTGCTGAATATCCCGATCGTCGCGTTGGTGGACACGAATTGCAACCCGCAGAACATCGATTATGTCATTCCCTCGAACGATGATGCGATCCGTGCAATCAAGTTGCTGGTTGGCAAGGTGGCAGATGCGGTTCTCGAAGGCAAGGCAATGCGCAAGGAAGACGACATGGATGAACGCGAAGCCGCCGCGGAAGTTTCTGATCAAAAGTCTGATCGTAAATCTGCCCGCAGAGTCGAACTTGAAGACGAACTGGATGAAGGCGATCTGTTGGGCGAATCCACGCTGGCAAAATTGAATGTTTCGCGCGAAGAAGATGAAAGCGGTAAAGAGGATGCTTCAGCTGATAAAGAGGAATCCAAATCCGCTGAATAATTTGAATTGATTGAAGAAGGAATATATAGATGGAAATCACGACTGAAATGATCAAGGAATTGCGCGCTGCGACCAATGCCGGCGTGTTGGATTGCCGCAAGGCCCTCACAGAAGCCAATGGCGATTTTGAAAAAGCCGTGGATTGGCTCCGTGAAAAGGGTATGGCGACTGCCGCAAAGCGCGCTGACCGTGAAGCCTCACAGGGTGTTGTG
This sequence comes from uncultured Anaerolinea sp., assembly GCA_964436455.1. Lineage (GTDB taxonomy): Bacteria > Chloroflexota > Anaerolineae > Anaerolineales > Villigracilaceae > Defluviilinea. Next base: position 7,467 of record CAYTDB010000125.1, read on the forward strand.
GAACTGTACTCACACGGCGGCGGACGCGTGGGCGTCATGGTGGAAGTTAATTGTGAGACCGATTTCGTAGCCCGTTCGGAAAAGTTCCGTGAACTGGCGCACGAACTCGCTTTGCAGATCGCAGCTTCGGCACCGCACTACCTGAAAGTGGAAGAAATCCCTGCCGATGTCCTGGAACATGAAGTGGAGATCGCTCGCACCCGTGCCAGGGAAGAAGGCAAACCCGAGAATGTTGCCGAGAAGATCGTGCAAGGGCGTCTTGAGAAATTCAAGGATGAAGTTGTGCTCTCCCGGCAGGCTTACATCCGCGATGAATCCATCACCGTCGAGAAATTGATCATGCAGGCGGTGGGAGCCATTGGTGAAAATATAGTTGTGCGCCGCTTCCAGCGATGGGAGCTGGGCGAGCGCTTGGAAAGTTAGTTGAAATGACCAACCTTCGGGTTGGTCATTTTTATATTCATTCTTTGTCCGAGAACTAAACGAAAAAAGGAGTGATATGAACAATTTCAAATACAAGCGCATTCTTTTGAAGTTGAGTGGGGAAGCCCTTGGTGGAAAATCAGGCTTTGGCATTGACGTGGATGAGGCGGAATCCATTGCTAAGCGCATTAAGGAAGTGTATGACACGGGATTGGAAGTTGCTGTGGTTATCGGCGCAGGTAACCTTTGGCGGGGCAAGCAGGGGCTGGATCGCGGTATGGACCGTTCCACGGCAGATTACATGGGCATGCTTGCTACGGTCATGAACGCCATGGCGTTGATGGACGCCTTGGAACGGGAGGGTGTGATCACCCGAGTCATGTCTGCCATCGAGATGCGTGCCATCGCAGAGCCGTATATCCGCCGCCGCGCCACCCGACACCTTGAAAAGGGACGCGTGGTCATCTTTGGTGCAGGGACGGGCAACCCGTTCTTTTCCACGGATACAGCCGCGGCATTACGCGCGACCGAGATCGAAGCGGATGTGGTCATCAAAGCGACCAAGGTTGATGGCGTATATGACTCCGACCCGAAAAAAAATCCTGATGCCAAAAAATTTGATGAGCTTACTTACATCGATGTGATAAACCGCCGTCTTGAAGTGATGGATAGTACCGCCATCACACACTGCATGGAGAACAATATTCCCATCCTGGTGGTTAACCTGTGGGACCCGCACGCACTTCTCTCTGCACTAAAAGGGGAAGCGGTCGGGACACTGGTTCACGGATAGTTCCCTTGATAAGCAACAGTACAGTTAGCCGCCGCCTCCTACTCGATTCTGAGAGTCTCTCAATGACTCGCCAAAGACTCTTGAAATGGTCACCTGTATAGCAAATTTCTTAATTTTGGTGTATCCTTAACCGCAAGTTCATTTTCAAATTCCAGGAGACTGTGGTGATAAAAGATATCCTCAATGATGCAGAAACCCGAATGCGCGGCGCGATCTCTGTCTTGCACGATGATCTGGCTGGTATCCGCACTGGACGTGCCAGCCCTGCATTGGTCGAAAGATTACAGGTCGAATATTATGGGACACCCACGCCACTTCAACAACTGGCTTCGATTGGCGTCCCTGAGCCGCGTTCCCTGCTGATCAAACCGTTTGACGCATCCACACTCAAAACGATAGAAAAAGCGATTCTTGCCTCGGACCTGGGGCTGACTCCCAACAACGACGGTAAGTCGATTCACCTCAACCTGCCTCCGCTCACGGAGGAACGCCGCCGCGACCTTGTGAAACACATGCACCACCGTCTCGAAGAATCGCGCATTGCCATCCGCAACATCCGCCGGGACGCGCTTAACGATATGCGCGAGTTCGAGAAGGAAAAACTGATCTCGGAGGATGATCTGGAACGCGGCGAGGGCGACATTCAGAAACTTACCGATAAGTTTGTCGAAGAAATCGCCGAGCAGGGTAAGAAAAAAGAAACCGAGATCATGGAAGTGTAGGCAGATCAAAAGCCCGCACATTTGATTAATGCCGACTCCCATTAACACCATTCCCACTGACAAGCTCCCACTCCACGTTGCCATGATCATGGACGGCAATGGGCGTTGGGCATTGTCACGCGGCTTGCCTCGGCTTGCCGGTCACAAAGCCGGGACGGAAAACCTGCGTCGTGTCATCCGCTCGACGGTTGAATTTGGGGTGAAATACCTCACCATCTATGCCTTTTCCACTGAAAACTGGGGTAGACCTCTCGAAGAAGTGCGCGGACTGATGTCCATTCTTGAGGATGTTCTTCAAAGAGAACTGACTGAACTGCATAAGGAAGGTGTGCAATTGCGTCACATTGGGCGACTTGAGCGATTGCCGGGCAGACTCCAGGAACAGGTGTTGGATGCGATTGAACTTACCAAGGACAACGACCGCTTGGTCTTAAATGTGGCATTTAATTACGGCGGACGTGATGAAATTGTCCATGCCATACAGAAAATAATTAAGGACGGCATTCCGGCGGAGGATGTCACTGACGAACTTGTCAGTCGCTATTTGTATACAGCGGGTGTGCCTGACCCCGATCTCATCATTCGGACATCCGGCGAGTTGCGCGTGAGCAACTTCCTGATCTGGCAGGCAGCATATTCTGAATGGTATGTCACTCCCACTTACTGGCCCGATTTTGATAAAGAGGAATACCGCCGTGCATTGGAGGCGTTTGCCCAGCGCGACCGCAGGTTTGGCAAGGTCTCGTCCGGCGAACTTGAGGCTTCCAATGCTTAAGCGTTCGCTGACAGCATTGGCAATGGCAGCGGTGGGGTTACCCGCCATCATCTACGGCGGTGTGTTTTATTATCTGCTGATGGGTGCGTTTCTTGTGGGAGGGGCGTGGGAATATGTCCGCTTGTATAGGGCGGTTAAACACGAACCCAATGAAATCGTCACAGTGGGAGGCGTGCTCGTGCTTGTCACCGCACGCTTCTTTTTTGCCGATATCGCAATCCCCGTATTCGTTGCATTGATCCTCCTCGCGATGACCGTTCATCTTTTTGCGTTCGAACGCGGACGAGACCAGTCCGCCCATGATTTTGGCGTTACCGTGGCGGGTATTGTATATTTGGGATGGATTGGGGCATACCTGCTCGACCTTCGCAACCTTGTAAGTAGTGAGATGGGCGTATGGTGGCTGATGCTTGTCCTGCCGCTTGTCTGGGCGGCGGATACAGGCGGATATTCCATCGGCGCTGTGTACGGAAAACATAAAATGGCGCCAAGACTCAGCCCTAAAAAAAGTTGGGAGGGATATTTTGCGGGTATCTTTACATCTGTTCTGGTGGGCGCATTTTTTGCTTACGCTTTTTCATCCATGGGGCCAGAACCTCTTGCCGATTTGATCAATCCCATGCAGGGTGCGCTTCTTGGCTTTGTGATCGGCGGACTTGCCCCATTGGGCGACCTTGGCGAAAGCATGTTCAAACGTCAGAGCGGTACCAAGGACTCAAGTAATATATTCCCGGGGCATGGCGGTTTTCTTGACCGAATTGACTCGTGGATCTGGGGAGCAGCGATCGGTTACTTCTTGATCCAATATTTCATTCTATAAAGGAGGAACATGGATATACAAAACGACCCGACACGAAACCTTGCACTGGAACTGGTACGTGTTACCGAGGCGGCGGCGCTGGCAGCAGGACGCTTCATGGGACGCGGTGATAAAGAGGGGGCGGACGGAGCCGCTGTGAATGCGATGCGGATCGTCCTCCAAACGATAGATATGAACGGAGTCATTGTGATCGGTGAAGGGGAAAAGGACAATGCTCCTATGCTGTATAACGGCGAGGCTGTGGGTAACGGTTCAGGTTCGGATTTTGATGTTGCGGTGGACCCAATAGACGGGACTCGCCCTTTGGCTTTTGGCCGCTCGAACTCACTTGCAACAGTTGCCATTGCCCCGCGCGGCTCCATGTTTGACCCAGGTCCGTTTGTCTATATGAACAAACTGGCTGTCGGTCCTGAAGCCAAAGGGACGATCGATATCGAAAAACCCATCACTGAAAACCTCAAGGCGATTGCAAAAGCCAAACGCAAGGATGTGGAAGACCTGACCACCATCGTGCTTGATAGACCTCGTCACAATGATGTGATCGCAGAGATACGAAAGGCTGGAGCGCGTATCCGTTTGATCCCGGATGGTGATGTTGCCGCGGCTTTGATGACAGCCCAGCCTAACTCCGGTTTGGATGTTCTGATCGGCGTGGGTGGCACGCCTGAAGGCGTGATCGCGGCTTGTGCCCTACGTGCCATGGGAGGTGAGATCCAGGGCAAGTTGTATGCGCGCGATGAAGACGAACTGCGACGAGGTCGCGAAGCAGGGTATGATTTTGACAAGATCCTGACAATGGATGATCTTGTCTCATCCGAGGATGTCTTCTTTACCGCAACTGGCATAACTGACGGCGAACTGCTCAAGGGTGTTCGATATTTTGGCACCAGTGCGAGTACAGATTCCCTTGTCGTGCGTGGTATGACCGGTACAGTACGTCAGATCATTGCCACACACCAGATCGATAAACTTAGACAACTGAGTGCGGTTAAGTATTAGCAATCCCCAGTATACAAGGAGATTTCCTTGCAACAAGCACTCGCAATGATGCAGGCAAAATTTGCTTGACACGTTCTCCCCTTAAGGTATAATCCCCGTCGCCTTCCTCGATAGCTCAATTGGCAGAGCGAGCGGCTGTTAACCGCTAGGTTCCTGGTTCGAGTCCAGGTCGAGGAGCTTTTGACCAAAAAAATTGCCTTTAGCTATTCAGCTATTGGCAATTTTGTTATATACTATTGTAAGAACCTTCTGTGATTAGGTGCGTATACAAAGCATTTTCGGCAGCATGTTGATCGGAGGAACCAATGATTGTTTGCCCAATTTGCGAAAGGAACGACGCATTGATGAAAGTTACATCAATCGTTGATTCTGGAACGCATAATATTTATGGAGAAACTTCTACATGGAAAACAGGCGATTAATCAGTACTATCGGGGAAATATGATAGTGGGCATTGGGAAAGCGTTCCGATAATCGGGAAAGAACAATCCAAACTTGCTGAGAAACTTGATATTACACCTGCGCCAGATTTGCCATCTACATCTTGTTGGACTCTTGCAATGATTTTTCCAGGGATTGTTTTTGGAGCATTGCTTGGTGGGGAGTTGTTTGGGAGTAAGCCTATAACATACTATGTAAATTTTGGTTGGATATTAACGGGTATTGGCTTTGCTATATATGTGCTATGGCTTATTATAAGTTATGTTAAATATTCATCCCAAAAACCTATATGGGATCAAGCACAACGTGTATGGAATAGGTTGTATTTTTGTTTTCGCGATAATAAAATCTACGATCCCGAAACAGGCTTAACACTTGATGTTGAAAATATCCATAACTACATTTTTAAAGCAAGGATGTGATAAATACGGGAATAAATAGCCTGTTATTTTTGACTCCTTTCCCATTCAAGGAACTTCTGAAAGAGAGCAAAATCATCTTGCTCTTTTTCTATTTCACTTTTCCCCAATGCGCTTATTCTGTTCTGCACTTCCCCGTCATTGATGTTTGAATAAAACTGATCAGTTATTTCCATGTTGGCATGAAGCACATTCAAACTAACAGCTTTATAGTCTGCTATCCCTTTGGCTTGTTTCAAACCATATTGAATATGACCATGCCTAAACTTGTGGGGTGAATGATAAGGCAAGCCCACACCCTCCAACCATGCCTTTATATTCCTTGCCGCTAGTGACGGTCTACTGTCCCCGATGGACAATATACCCCTATCAATCAATCCCGTATCAGGAGGGATAGGAGCAAACCAAAAACCATTTGGCGTAAGTATCGCCCTAACTTCATTGTCCCAATCCTGGACAACCTGCAACAATTCGGGAATGTCTAAAAGATAAGTCACACCGAATTTTCGGTTTTTTGTTTTCACTCCCAAACTTGGATATTGTGTAATTATTCTGTTGGGAATATCCACCGCTTGAAGCGGCAAAGAAACAAACGCCCCTATTCTCATCCCTGAAAGAAACAGAAACACAGCCGCCGCCCGTGTCCGCCGCTCAAAGAGCGTGCGTGCATCGGTCGCGGCTATGGCTAGGATTTCATCGAGTGACACCGCTTCTCTAACCTTGGGAGCATCCGAGAGCCTTTTTACCTTGAGCGTTTTTCAACAGAGTTGATTTCCACGTTGATCAGCACGGAAACATGATCTTGATAATATTTTTGAAGTTGATTAGATAGCGACCCACTGGCACATTGGACACTTCCACCTGCTGTTTTGTGTAGAAATGCAAAACAATGAAGCGAGAATTAGCCAAATAGTTTTCATTTACACTGAAAACTATTTGAGGTATTATTTCAGTATGAGTGACAACCCTTGGGCATCTCGCTGGACCAAAGATCAAATCAAGAGTATGGTGCTCGAACAGTTTGAGTTCTTCTGGAACCTGGAGACCGGTATTGTTCGGACTCAATTGTCCCAGGTGGAATCTGCGCGGAACGTCCCTCATGCTGTGATCGTCTCCGGGCTTCGCCGTGCAGGGAAATCCACCTTGTTGGCTCAAATGGCTCACCGGCTTGGGTCAGACCAGTTCTATTATGTCAACTTTGAGGATGACCGATTCCTGGGCTTTGAGGCGGACGATGCCAACGATCTATATCAGATATTGCTGGAAGTTTTCGGGGAACGAAAAACTTTCTTTATCGATGAAGTACAAAACATCACCGGCTGGGAACACTTTGTCCGGCGCTTCATGGATATGGGATTCAAGTTCTACATTACAGGTTCCAATGCCTCCCTGCTCAGTAAGGAACTGGGAACCCGCTTGACAGGCAGAAATGTGCCCATTGAGCTCTTTCCTTTCTCCTTCAAGGAATACCTGGAGTTTCGCGGGGAAGACATACCTGATCTGACACGCATGACAACCGTGCAGCATGCCCGTCTTCAGAGTTCGTTGCAGGCATACCTAGAGTCAGGTGGCATTCCAGACGTATTGAAATATCCGGATTTACCTCTGCTTAGAACCTTGTATGACGATGTCTTGTACCGTGCTATTGCGACCCGTTATCGGCTGGATGATGTGACGGCGATTCGTGAACTGGCGTTTTACCTGATCAGCAATCCAACCAGCTTGATCTCGTTCAATAAACTCAAAGATCAGCTTCGACTTGGCAGTGTCAATACGATCAAAAACTATATAAGCTATATGGAAAACAGCTGGCTGGTGTTCACCTTGAATGTGTATGATTACTCGGTGAAGCGTCAGCAGATTGCACCTAAGAAGATCTATTGCATTGATAACGGGCTTGTGAACAAGGTTGGCTTTGGCTTCTCGCCAAACACAGGCAAGCTTTTAGAAAACTTGGTGTTCCTGACAATTCGGCGGACGACACGGGATATCTACTATTCCTCATCACCGGGAGGATACGAGGTGGATTTCTACTTGCCCGAAACACGCCAGCTAATTCAGGTAACTCAAAACCTGAACAATGCTCCTACACGCGAGAGGGAGGTGCGAGCCTTGCAAGATGCCATTCAAGTCTTGAAACCAAAAGACGCTCTGATTTTGACGGATGCCAACGGGAAAGATTTTGAGATTGACGGTGTCCCTGTGCGCATTCGTTCTGCAGCCGAATGGATGCTAAACCCATGACTTCAATGCTCTCTACATATGGCAAAACAAGAGGAAGCAGCAGGACAGATCGGACTTCTTTTGGCACACCTTGCAGAATAAAGTTTTTGAGACGGATATTTTTACTGTGTCCGTAGAAAATCTGAAATAAAAAATGTGGATAAAGAAGCGAGTCGCCTTTCCTTTTCGGGTGCAATCTGGGTGCAAACGGAATAAAATTTATAGATTACGTGGACTAGATAGACATTTTCTTCACCTATTCTTAGCTAGACTTTATCCAAATGAAACACGAGAAACGGTGTGAAGCGAGCGAGA
>CAYTDB010000126.1:0-15234 GCA_964436455.1 uncultured Anaerolinea sp.
AAGCCAAACTGCTCACTGCCAATGGATTTGCTTTCTCACTCATGACCGAGTTCATTGAGAATACGGATCCACACGCCGACAAGCAAGATTGTGAATTGAAGGCTTTCTATCGTTTGAGCCAACGTTTGAAGGCTCGTTTGCCCCATCTGCCGATCTGCCTCTTGCTGGATGGGCTCTTTGCAGGCGGTCCCACCTTCCAACTCTGCCACGACTACGACTGGCGCTACCTGATCACACTTCAGGATGCCGATCTGCCCCAGGTGCACCGCAGCTATGATCTGGTGCGCTCCCAGAGCCCGCAAAACCATAAACAAGTCCGTCTGGGACAACAACAGGAGACCCCCCAAGACTATACAGATCGATGATTGCGATAGTCAGGAGCACCACCACGCTTTGAATGGGTTGGTCTGCCAGGAAACCAAACCCGCTCGACAGGGTGATATCACCACAACCTTCAAATGGCTGACCAACTTGATCCCAACACCCCATAATGTTGACACGCTGGCCAATCAGGGCGGACGCCTACGCTGGAAAATCGAAAACGAAGGCTTCAACATCCAGAAAAACGGCGGCTTTCATCTGGAACACTCCTACAGCCAAAATGACACCGCTCGCAAGGTCTTCTACTTCCTGCTCCAGATTGCCTACCTACTCTTCCAGTTGATGGAAAAAGGGATCGCATGGAATTGTCCGGTATGCGTTGGACTATCCCAGGTGCAGGAGCATTGTTGGCTTTACGCGCTGTGAACGAGAACGACGACTGGGATGATTTTCACGCCTTCCGTCGTGCCCGACGCCATCGAGAACTGTATGGCACAACTCTCAAGCCCAAACGCCTCGAACTGGTGGAGCGCCTTGAAACCAACCAGTTTTAGTCACACTCTAATGAATTTGCCCTCCATGCCCTGCGGACATTACACGTTGAACGAGGCTGAGTGTTAAATAACCGTGATATTCCTGCTCGTGGACTTCAGCTTCTCCAGTGTGGATTCCCATCCGCACACGGATCACAACTTCACCCCATGTTTCGTTTTGCAGATCGTGTTGTGCTTTCAGCACGGCTTTAAGCGCGTCACCTGCCTTGTGGAACGCGGCGCAGAAGGAATCTCCGACAATCTGAAAAACATGTCCATTATTCGATTCGATCGCTTCGCGTAAAATGAAATCATGCCGTGCACGTGCCGTTTCCCATGTTTCGGGATGTTCACGCGCGAGCCTGGTACTGCCTTCGATATCGGTGAAGAGGAAGGTGACCGTGCCGGTGGGGAGATTTTTCACATCATTAGTATAGACTTCTACTGGATCAGATTCAAGTGAGAAATTCATATACGGCATCTTGCGGGAGAAAGAGGCCAGGTATTTTATCGGCAGATAAATATTGGCACTTTCGATTCCCTCAGCATGTAATCCAGAGCGCTTCCAACGAAAACCTGTTGCAAGATCGTCCCGCCGTGACCTCCCATTAATACCAGGTCAACGTTTCGTTCTTCAACGGTTTGTTTCAGGTAGTCCATTGCGCCTTGTTCGCTGAGGATGTATTCCGCTTCCACTTCATGGATGTCGAGATAACGGCGCACATAATCCTGCACGTCTGCCTTTACCTTATTCCCATCCAATGCAGTGAACACGGTCAGTTCCGTCTTCCACATTTCGGCAAGATAGGTGGCGACGAATAAAGCCTCCTTTGAGCGGTCGGTGCCATCGTAAGCCAGCAAGGCATGTTCGATCAGAGTCGCTTTTGCGGGGATACCCAATATGGGACGAGACGAATTGGCAATGATCGTGCGGAATGGGGACCTCAACGTAGCCAGCCCTCCCAATGGCGGGTGGACGATCTTCAATACGATCAGGTCGGTTGCCGTGGCGCGTTCGCAGATCTTTTGTGTGATCTCTCCATGTTCGATCACAAGATTCCCATCCACACCCGAGTCAGCGCAGATTTGCTCGAATTGTTTTTCAACAGCCAACGCAGACTCGCTTTTCACTTTTTCCTTCGAGTCAACAATATGCAAGCCATGGATCTTGGCCTCTTCATGTTTTGCAATGGTGATCACCTGCTCGAGCGAATCCCAGCTTTCCGTATCGCCGCTCAATGGGACAAGGATATCCATGAAGAGGTGATCGGTGTAACGTGTGACCGTCCGTGCTTTACGCCAACTGCCAGGCTCGGATTGAACGCTTCTTTCCAGGATCAAATCTGTCGCGGCGACATCAGACTGTATCTCCCACCCAAGCTCTTCTTCGAGGGCGGCGCGGTTCTCCGAGATCCAGATGTACAGGTCGGTGATGGTACGGTCGGGGAACCAATGCAAGAGTCCTCGGTCGCGAATGGCTTCGGCGAGGGGTATATACATCGCATCGTACCAGTAAGCGGCGGAGTCCTGAAGCGAGGCGTCCGGCTTGGATTCCTCCCTCAGGAGATACTGGCTGACTTGTATCTGATCTATCAATTTCTTATATTGGTTGGGGACCGTAACGCTCAGATCCACATTGGGACGCATCTCATGAATGCGCGTCGCATCAAGAAATTCTGCGTGCTCGGCTTTGATGATCAGATCATCTGGTTGGATATCGGGGGTGAGGTTGATCTCAGTATCGAACTCGATCACGCGCGCCTGGATGCTGTCAAACCCCTCCTGTCGGGCAATGGAGACACGGTGATTTCCGTCTATGACAAAATAGACTTCGCCCACTTTATACACTTCGATGGGAGGCAAGCCTTCCCCCGACTCCATGGCGGTTTTCACACCCGCCCAGCGGTGTTGGTCATCAGCACGACGCGGCAAAAACGAACGCGTGAAGTCGGTGTAGCGCCCCACACTTCCTACAATGGCATCAAGAGGAATGTTTTGCAAACCTCGTTCTGTACGAATCTGTAGTTTCAATTTTTGAGCAACTTCCTCGTAGGAAAGCAGTTGGGTTGATTTGCCTGTGAAACGCGCCAACACTTCCTGTATGCCCACCTTTTGACGCGCGGACTGAAAATCGTGGATCGCTCTTTGGAATTTGTATTGATCTGCAGGCATTTATTCCTCCAATGCGAGGGCGATGGCTTGTTCTGTTGTCATTGTACGCGTTTTTTCTGTAATGGCGTTAATTTCATTATCATCCACTTTGGAATGGATGATCGCAAACTCTCCTGCTATAAAATCCTTTTCAACTGGAGGACGCTGGTCGCCGATCTTTTCGCGCATGGCATCTGCCCAGGCATACAGTTGAATGGCGGGTTGATACCTTCCTTGATTGACATTGAGGCTTGCCAACCCTTCAACGGCATAGACCACAACAATCATGAAGTTTGCCTTGTAGGCTTTTTCAATACTATCTGTAAGCTGTATGCGTGCACGCTGAAAATCACCCTGCCGCAGAAAAACGTGAGCCATGCGAACACGATTCCACAAGATCCCATATTGATATCCGATTTTCTCGTTCTGCAAAATCGATTCTTCATAACGTGCGATCGCTGCCTGATAGTCACCCTGCCAGAAGGCGAGGATGCCCATGGTGGAAAGAGCCGAACCTCTGGCTGGTTGATCTCCAAGTTGGAGACAAATCGAGAGTGCTTCCTCCAGCCATGGGGCGGGCGAGGAAAAGTCCCCATTCCAAAGCGTTAATCGCCCAAGGACAATCAGTGCATCTGCCATGCCGTTCAAATTTCCAAGTTCCCGATAAAGACTGAGGCTTTCTTTGGCATAAGCGATCGAACGTTCCAAATTGCGGTTATCGAAGGATAACCATTCCAGAGCATTTGCCTGACCGATCTTGTTTCCCATCTTGCGGAATATCTCGAGGCTCTGTTCCAAAAGAGGAGCACCTTCCGACACACTTCCCTGCAGGAGGGTATATACCCCTTGTAAGGATAAGCCTAATGCTTCAAGATGCCTGTCTGAGATCGTGCGAGCCATTTGCACACTTTTTTCTCCCAGCCTGATCATTTCAGGAAAATCCCCCTGTCTAAAAACACATATAGAGTATACAGCCAGTGCCTGGGCATGGAAAGCATCCGTTTTGTCGTACCTTTCCAGAAGCTGCTCAAGCCACTTTCCCAACTCTTGAAAATACCCGTGAACATACCAGAATCGCCAGGGAATGGATGTGATCCGCAGACCTGATTCGACATTCGTGTCCAAAGCCCAACCCAAAGCCATGCGTAAATTATCCAATTCATCTTCCAGCAAGTTGAACCAGAAGAGTTGATTTGAACGATACAGTTCAGGTTCGGCCTGTTCAGTGAGTTTGACAAAATATGCCAGATGTCTATCACGAATAATTTCACCGCCTCCTGCATCGAGCAGTTTCTCACGCGCATACTGGCGGATGGTTTCCAACATGCGGTAGCGTGTCTCTCCGCTTCTGGAATGTTCATCGACAATAACGAGAGACTTGTTTACAAGTTGCGCCAGAAGATCGAGAACATCGTACGTTTCGATGCCATTTTCAGAACAAATCGCTTCCGCCGCTTCAAGAGTCCAGCCACCCACGAAAACAGAGAGTCGGCGTAACAACAAACGCTCGGGATCAGAAAGCAGGTCGTAGCTCCAGTCGATCAGGGCGCGCAGGGTTTGCTGGCGTGGCAGGGCTGTCCGTGCACCACCGACCAACAATCGGAAGCGGTCATCAAGGCGTTTGGAGATTTGTTCCACGGATAAGACCTTCACGCGTGCGGCGGCGAGTTCTATCGCCAGAGGAATGCCGTCGAGACGGTGGCAGATCTGGGCGACGTGTGAAGCGTTGTCTTTATCCAAAACAAAATGCGGAGAAACGAGCAGGGCACGGTCAACAAAGAGTCGAACAGCGTCATATTTCGAAAGTTGCACAATGACTGGCGGATTTTTTATATCAGGCAATGAAAGCGACAAGACAGGATACGATACTTCGCCTTTGACACCAAGCGATTCACGGCTCGATGCCAGGACCTTGATCTCTGGTGCAGCTCTCAACAGGGTATCCACCACTTGGGCACTGGCAGAGATAAGATGCTCACAGTTATCCAGCAAAAGTAGAGTTTTCTTCTCGTGCAGATATTCCTTGAGAAGTTCGAGTGGCGGCTTGCCTGGTTGTTCCTTGATACCGATCGCGGAAAGGATGGTTTGCGGAACCAATTCGGGATCGGTCAGCGGCGCAAGTTCCACGAACCACACGCCATGATCAAATTTCTCAAGCAGCTCTGCTGCAACTTGAAGGGAAAGACGTGTCTTGCCTGTGCCGCCCGAGCCTGTCAATGTGACGAGGCGATGCCCCCTCACCCGACCCTTCGGGTCGCCCTCTCCCGCAAGGAGAGGAGCACCAATTAGGGCTTCTTTGACTTCAGCGATTTCGCTCTCGCGCCCAATGAAAGATGTGAGATGTATGGGGAGGTTGTTCGGGAAGGTGTCAAGAGTCTTTAATGGAGGAAAGACAGTAATGAGTCCAGATATGTTGAGTTGAAATAAATGCTCAGGGCGTAATAAATCTTTCAATCGTTTTTCGCCCAGGTCAATCAGTTCGGAATTTGCTGGAAGTGCATCTTGTACCAATTCGCGTGTTATACCAGAGAGCAAAACCTGCCCCCCATGCCCCGCGGACATGACGCGCTGGGTGGATGCCAAGGTTGCATAACCTGAATACTGGTTGTCTGTTGTCAATTGCGCCGCGCCTGTATGAATCCCCATCCGCACTTTGATGGCAGCAGGAGTCCATGATTCATTTTGTAATTCTCGTTGTGACTCCATTGCCGCGTTTAAGGCATCACTGGCGGAGTGAAACGCGGCACAGAACGCATCGCCGATGATCTGAAAGACATATCCGTTTTGCGCCTGAATGGATTGATGCAAGATATCGTGATGCCGCGCGAGCAAAGCAGGCATCTCATTGGGATATTCCTGCGCGAGTTTAGTCGAACCTTCGATATCGGTGAAAAGGAAGGTGACAGTGCCGGTGGGGAGACTCATTGTGACTCCTTCAACACGCGTGCAACGGTTTCTTCCAGGGTAAGGGACTTGCCAATTTCCAATTCATGTTGATACGCCTGTTCACCCATGGATGTTTTCAAACAATCGGCTGTTGTGTCGAACAATTCTTTCTCCACAGGATGCGACATAAGACCGTATTCCCGTTCCATCGCGATCACGATTCCCTGCAATTGCGCGCTGAGTTTGTGCCTTCCTTCGTTTTGATAGACAGTGGCAAGACCAGCCAGAATATAACGAATCGTATCTTTTTCACCCAGTTCCCAACTAATCTCAAGGCATTCAAGGAAGAACTTCTTTGCGGCGACGAAATCCTTTTTCCAGCACATCAAAGAACCTAGGTTCTCCAATGCTAAACTGCTTCCCCATTTTTCTCCAAGCCTGCGGCAGTGGCGCAAGCTTTCTGTATACAACTCCTCTGCACGAGATAGATTTCCCAAAGCATGTTCCACATATCCCAGTGATATGTGGGCCATCGCTAAAACCCAGAAAGCGTCAATCTCACGGCTGAGAGTAATGCTTCTCTTATTCAACGCCATAGCCTGTTCCACCTCTCCATCAGAAAGAGCGACATTCGCGAGCTGCACCAGACTATATGCGATCCCCCATTGATCTCCCAATTTCTGTTCACGTTCCATATTTTCGGTGAAAATCCTGTACGCTTCCGCTCCATCCTGTTGCCATATTGCCAATACCCCTGCAAATCGCCATGCCTTCACTTGTACCTGCTCCGGTGCGTCCGAAAATTTCATCAGGAGTTTACCAAGCCATCGCCTACCTTCTGAAAAGTGACTGTGCTTGCACCAGAAGATGCCCAGCGCGCCAGCCATGCGCAACGCACGATCACCTTTTTGGTTCTGCATGTACCACTCAAGCGCGGTTCTGCAATTATCGTGTTCCTTCTCGATACGATTCAACCATATGACCTGATCGGGTCCAAGCAAGTGAATTTCCGCCTCTTCTGCTAGCAGGATGAAGTAATCAAAATGTGCTTGTTGAGCAACCATCTCTTCACCTGCCCCAATCATTTTTTCGCGGGCATATTGTCGCGTGGTTTCGAGCATTCGATATCTGCCATCCTGTAAAATGATGAGAGATTTGTCTACCAAATGTGTTAGCAAATCCAGGACATCGTCAACTTGAATGTTGTCATCATTACAAACTCGCTCCGCAGCTTCAAGCGTGCAGCCGCCAGAGAACACAGCCAATTTGCGCAACAGCGTTCGTTCATTTTCCGAAAGCAACTCATATGACCAATCGATCAACGCTCGCAATGTTTGCTGACGCGGTAGTGCGGTGCGCGAACCACCTGTCAACAGGCGGAAGCGGTCATTTAACCGTTCGGCAATTTGTTCCGCTTTCAAGACTTTGACGCGCGCGGCGGCGAGTTCGATTGCCAGCGGAATTCCATCCAGCCGCGAGCAAATCTGCGCCACAGCCAGCGCGTTATCATTGGTCACAGCAAAATGCGGTTGAAGCAGTGAGGCACGGTCAATGAACAGCCTCACTGCTTCATATTGCGAGAGTTGTTCAACGGCTGGTAAATGCTTCAAATCTGGAATGGAGAGCGAAGGCACATGCCATGCCTTTTCACCGTTGACACCCAATGCCTCACGGCTGGATGCAAGCACCTTCAAGTTTGGCGCGACACTTAACAATGTTTCGGTGAGTTTTGCACAGACTTCAATCAGATGTTCGCAGTTATCCAGGATCAGCAACGAAGTTTTCTCGCGCAGGAAATCTTTCAGGCTGTCGAGCGCGGTTCTGCCTTGCTGAGCGCGCATCTCCGCAGCAGATAGAATTGTCTGTGGAATTAAATCGGGATCGGTGATTGTCGCGAGTTCCACAAACCAGATGCCGTTGGGGAATGAATCGAGCAGATTCGCCGCGATTTGCAGCGATAGTCTCGTTTTTCCCGCTCCACCCGAGCCGGTCAACGTGACAAGACGATGTTCGCATAACGCTGTCTCGACTTCAGCGATCTCCTTTTCGCGTCCGATGAATGTACTCAACTGCGCAGGGAGATTGTTTGGAATCTCTACAAGTGATTGGAGCGGAGGATAGTCTTGTTGCAAATCGGGCGCGACAACCTGCCAAAGCTGTTCGGGGTCAGGCATTCCCTTTAGGCGATGTTCCTTCATGTCACGCAGATTGATTCCACTGGGCAATTTATGGTAAACGAGTTCCGCGCTAGCATTCGATAATAGAACTTGTCCACCATACGCCACCGACATGACCCGCTGAACTTTTGCCATGGTCAGGTAGCCGTGATAATCCCTGCCATCTGTCTCTGCTTCGCCAGTGTGCAACCCCATGCGAACTTTGATCGGTGTCTCTCCCCAATCTTCCTTTTGTAATTTTTGTTGTGCTTCTATTGCAGCCCGAAGTCCGTCATTGGCAGTATGGAATGCCACGCAAAACGCGTCGCCAATGATCTGGAATACGTAGCCGTTATGTGCATCCATTGCAGATTGTAGAATTGCATGATGGCGTGCGCGTGTTTTCTCCCACTTATCAGGATGTTCCTGCGCAAGTTTGGTCGAACCTTCGATGTCGGTGAAGAGGAAGGTGACAGTGCCGGTAGGAAGAGTATCCACAAAAGTAGTATACAGATATTGGTAATCAGGTACAAGTGGGAAACATATCCGCTTGTAATTTCGTCCTAAAAGCCATACAATGAAATCGAACATCGGAGGTACCCATGAAGCAGGATCGTTTTTTGACTGGTATTTTGATCGGCATTGGGGTTTTGGTAGTGATCGCTCTGGCTGTGTTCTTTACCCGTAAGGATACGCAAACCTATATTTCAGATGATACGCCCGAGGGGGTGGTGCATAATTATGTGCTTGCCCTCCTGAACAAGGATTACGAGAAAGCCTACGGCTATCTCGCGGACCTGAAAAACAAGCCTAACTACGACGAATTCCGACGTCCGTTCCTGAATGGATACGTAAGACCCGAAGACACAGCTGTGGATGTGGGAGTATCGGAGATCAGCGGCGATGAAGCCTCGGTGGAAGTTTCCCAGATCTACAACTCGGGCGACCCATTCTCCTCGGGGTATCGCGACACACAACGTGCCATCCTTGTGAAACAGAACGGGGTATGGAAACTCTCGAATATGCCCGCCTATAATTTCTGGTATTACGATTGGTATCAGGAAGTGACAAAATGACACGCAGTGTCACCCTGAGGAGCGAAGCGACGACACTTGCACCTGCCGTAAGTGCAGGCGACGGTCTCTCCTATTGGGATAGAGATTCTTCGCCGCTTCGCGGCTCAGAATGACATAATACGGGAGATATCATGAAATCCATCCGTCGTCTTTATTTTTATCTCGTTGCCATCATCAGCATCGAGGTGGTTGTCTGGGGTTTGATCGGTTTGCTTCGTTCCATCGTTGACCAAACCGTGTCAGGCGGGGCTGATGCGCTTGCACAGGCGCTCGCTCTGATTCTCGTCGGCGTGCCGATCTTCCTTGTCCACTGGTTGTGGGCGCAACGCGCTTCCACCCGTGAAGAGGAAGAGAAAGAAGCCACCCTGCGAGCCGTGTTTCTATATGCGATCCTGCTCGGCACGCTTATCCCTGTTGTGCAAAATCTGCTCTCATTCATTGACCGCTCGCTGGTGCAGGTCACTGGCTTGGGTGTTGCGCGCGCGTTCAGTTCGTTCCGTAACCAAACCCTTGCCGACAACCTGATCGCCATTGGTATGAACCTGGTCGTCGCGGCATACTTCTGGAACACCCTGCGCGGCGAATGGGCGACGCTCAAAGAAAAGCAAAATTTCACCGAAGTCCGCCGTTTGTATCGTTATATCTGGATGCTCTACGGTTTATTGATGACCGTTTTCGGCATGCAGCAGGTTTTCCGTTATCTCGTTTTCATCCCAGGAAATATTTTGGGAGAAATGGGACGTGAGACGTTGGTCAACGGAGTGGCCTTGCTCGTGATCGGGACTCCTGTGTGGGTATACGCGTGGCGCGTCATTCAGGACTCGTTGGCTGATCCATCCGAAATGGGCTCGAATCTACGCCTCGGCATTCTCTACATCCTTGCCCTCGGCGGCGTCATCACTGTTGTGACGACATCGTCCATGCTGGTGAATGTGCTCATGACCAGATTCTTGGGTGCAGACTGGACCACCAAATATTTTGTCCAGCAGCTCAGCGGACCGATCTCGGTCGGTGTGCCGTTGGGAATGGTCTGGGCATATTATGGTCACTGGCTTAATCGTCATATCGAAGCCATTGGAGATAAGGTGCGTCAGGCTGGGATGAAGCGCGTCTACAACTACATCCTTGCGTTTATTGGATTGGTCGTTTCATTCATTGGTGTTGCAACCCTGCTTTCGTTCATCATTGATGTGACAACGAGCGAGTCATACCTGATGAGCGCTTCTTATCGTTCCAGTATTTCTACTGCAATTTCATTGCTGATTGTCGGGCTGCCACTATGGTTGATGACCTGGCGACCGATGCAAGTAGAAGCGTTGACTGTCAACGAGATGGGGGATCATGCAAGAAGATCAATCCTTCGCAAGACATACTTGTATCTTGCATTGTTTGCGTCCGTCATCGGGGGGATGGCATCTGCGGTGGGATTGGTGTTTCAGATCATCCGCGTTATTCTGACAGGCGACACGGGAAGCGATTTTGTAAACACACTGCTCAATACCATTCAGTTGTTGTTCCTGTTCGTTATGGTGCTCATTTATCACTTGAATGTTTTGCGAACAGACGGCGCATCTCTTTCTGATGCCTTGGCTGAGAAGCAAAGCGCGTTCTCGGTGGTGGTCGTGGATTCAGGCGACGGGGTTGTGGATGCTGTCAAAGCGGCGTTAATAAAGTTGGGCGCGAAGGTTCAGGTCACAGTTGCTACGCCAAAAGAGAAACAAGAAGGTGTTTTCAACGCGATGATCGTCAGCGGCGCGGTAGCGGTGGATGCACCAGCGTGGATCAAATCATTTGGCGGAAACAGGATCATCGTCCAGAATGAAGCGGTTGATATCGTGTGGGCAGAGGACGCGGTTCAGGCGGCAGAGTCTGTGCAGAGGATGGCTGAGGGGCAGGAAATCCAAAAAAAGAAACCTGCGCGTTCGGCATGGACTTATGTGATCTATGTGTTCGCGGCGTTGTTCGCGTTGCAGTTGCTATTCATGCTACTGGCGTTTGGGATATCGTTGGTGACTGGTTACTAAACTTGGTAGGTCACGCTTGGTTTCGGTACATATCGCAAGGATCATGCGATGCTACTCAACCATCGAATCGTGACCTTCTTGTTTTAATGATGTAAAATATTGGTTATCATCAATCGAGGAGACGCACCATGAAAGTGACTGTCCTTCAGGAAAATTTAGCCCGTGGTTTGGGAATAGTTTCGAAAGCCGTTTCGCCGCGCAGTACTTTACCTGTGCTGGCGAATGTTTTGATCGCGTCGGACGAGGGGCGATTGCGACTCTCTGCAACCAACCTTGAACTGGGTATCACATGCTGGATCCCTGCACGCATCGAAGAGGAAGGCTCGACAACCGTGCCGGCGCGGACGTTTGTGGATCTGGTCGGCACACTGCCGAGCGAGCAGGTGAACTTGAAACTTGACGTGCAAACACAAACATTGAACGTGCGCGGCGGCACATCCACGAACGATATCAAGTGCATCGATGCGCAGGAATTCCCACCGCTGCCTGTGCCTGATCTCGATGGCGCAGTGCAGATCAACTCGGGCGATTTTCGCGAGATGATCCACCAGGTGGCATTCGCGGCTTCGACGGATGAAGCGCGACCTGTACTAATGGGTGTGCTCATTCAGGTGGATAAAGACAAGCTGACAATGGCTGCAGCCGATGGATTTAGACTCTCCGTCAGAAAAGCGGTTCTTTCCACGTCCGTACCTGCTCCTGTTTCAGCGATCGTCCCTGCCCAAGCTTTGAAAGAGTTGGCGCGCGTGGCGGGGGATGGCGAAGAGCCGATCTACATGGTGTTGCCGAAAGGACGCGGTCAGGTCATCTTCCGCGTGAAGGATGTGGAAGTTGTCTCGCAGTTGATCGATGGCACGTTCCCCGATTTCAATCAGATCATCCCGCGCTCCTATAAGTCACGCACTTTGGTTTCAACTGCTTCATTGTTGAAAGCATGCAAACAGGCTGAGATCTTTGCACGTGAAGGTTCAAATGTGGCGCGCTTCAACATTAAGAGTTCACAAGGTGAGATGCAGCCCAGCGAAGTGGAGATCACCGCGACTTCCGAAGAGACAGGCAAGAACGAAACCATTGTCGAAGCAACGGTGGATGGCGGCGGGTTGTTGATCGCGTTCAATGTGAAGTTCCTGCGTGAAGCGTTGGAAGTGATCCGCACGCCGAACGTCGCGTTGGAAACGTCCGCACCGAATGCGCCAGGTGTGGTGAAGCCTGTTGGCGAGGATGATTTCCTGCATGTGATCATGCCGATGCATCTCGGTTGAAAAGTTGAAAGTTTGAAGATTGAAAGTTGAACGGCGGATGGTACATCCGCCGTTTTTTATTCTGCCTTTGGCAATTCCACTTTGAAGGTGGAGCCTTTGTCTGTGCCTTCGGATTCTGCCCAAATCCTGCCATCTTGTGCTTCGATGATGCCTTTGGCGATTGGGAGTCCAATTCCCAACCCGCCGTAGTGGCGGGTGTTGGGCGGTTCGATCTGGTAGAACTCTTCGAATATTTTTTCAAGTTTATCGGGAGGAATGCCGATTCCCTGATCCTGGACCCATGCCAATACCATATCGCCTTGTGTTTTTGTTCCAATAGTGATGGTAATGCCCTTTGGCGAAAAACGGCTTGCATTGTTCAACAGGTTGACCAATGCCAATGACATTTTATCAAGGTCCACGCTGACGTAGAGTGGCTCCTCCGGAAAAGAAAAGACCAGTTTCTGGTCGTGAGTTGATACGAATTCCTTGATCCCTTCGCAGGCAAAGGTCAGCACATCCTGCATGGGAACTCTTTGTGGCTTCAACCCCATTGTGTCCGCTTTGAGCATGGTCAGGTTGCTCATCTCGTCCAAGAGGGTACGCATTTGCCGCGCAGCGTTCAATACCTGGTTGGCAAGCTCGGAAGTTTCATCCTTGGTGTCTTCTTTCAGGAATTGAGAATATCCCATGATAATGCCGAGAGGGGTCCGCAATTCATGGGATGCCAGAGCGAGAAAGTTATTCTTGATCTCATCCGCCTCTTTGACCTGCTTAAGCGCCTGGCGCGTCGCGTGAAGCAGCCGAGCATTATTAATGGCAATGGCGGCGTGCGCAGCAGTGACAGAGAGTATTGCCACATCGCGTTCAGTAAATTCACCATCTCGTTTGTTAATTGCTTCAAGGACTCCCATTATCCGATCCTTAATCGGCATGGGGACCCCAAGCAACGTCCGCGTTTTGATCTTGATCTTGTCTGAAACTAAAGTGTAATGGCGCGGGTCCTGTTCGACTTTATTTAGAATCATCGGCTGGTTCGTGCGGAAGATCGTCCCTGCCAGGCTTCCCTCAATGGGTACAGGTATCTTCGCAAGTTCGGCAGGGTCTGATCCCGTTGCCGCGGCAAAATATAGGCGCGGATGCTTTTCGTCATACAACAAAATGGATGAACCCTCACAGTCCAAAAGTTCGGTCGCAGTTGCGGTGATCTGCTGGAGAAGTTCGTTCAGGTCAAGGGTTGAGTTCAGAGTAACGCTCAATTCCACCAGCCTCAGCAATTGATTCTGGCGTTCCTCAAGGTCACGGAGTTTGCCTGTAGTAGTGGTCATGGATACAGTGTACTGATTTTAAGAAGGTGATTCAAGTGGTAATTTCATTTTAATATTTCATAAACCAGAAACCGCCTGTTCTCGAAGACAAGGTCCATGGGGATGTTACAGTTTTGGATTTCGCCGGGAAGGATCTGGCTGTATTCCCAAGTTTTGTGCAGAGCAACATAGTCGCCAAGCAGAAGGCGGTTACATTCAAGGGACATGATTGAGTCCCGGTCGGTGAACAGACGCATGGCACGTGGTTTAAAAAAAACGATGACGCTGTCATCCAGGGTATCTGCCTTGATATAGTTAAACATTTCATCACTAAACGAATCGAACGGACCGTTGATCATTCGTTCATTTTTCAGGTTTGTGTAGGCAGATATCCCTGAGTCGAACAGAAAGATTCCTGCGATCATGAGCCAGAACAGGTAAACACCCGTCTTGCCTGTGGCACGTTGTTTTTTTGGAAGTGTTCTGACGGAGGCGAGTAGCCCATTAAAGGAAAAATAGATGAAGATCGGTAACAGAGGGAAAATAAATCGAATTCCCTGCCATTCGGGCCAGATGAGCATGGTGGCTAAGTAGAGCACAAAGAATAGGATCAGGATCTGATCAGTCTTGCGCTGTGTCCATATACCTGTCATGAAGAAAACCGCGAGTATCAGGTAGATATATGTCCAGGCAGGATTGGAGCCGAAGAATTGCACAAAAAGAAAAAAGTAATCGTGGATATTGATGAAGAGTGTTTCAAGGGTAAGACCATCAAGTTGTTGTAAATAGGAGCCCTGTCCATTTGGGAAAATTAGAGATGAAACCAACCAGAGAACAGTGAATACGGCTGTTGTAAGGAGGGTATTTTTTACATGCTCTTTTCTTCTTTCCTTTTCCTGAAAAAAGAGCCATATTTGATAAATAAGGAAGCTCGAGAGTAAAATGATCCCGGTTGTGCGAATAAAGAATGCAGCAAAGATAGCTGCTCCCAAAAGGATATACATCCATGTTCTGTACCCTGCTTCGAGTTTTACGATCAGCAACAACGTCAGAAACACGGCGAACATAAAGGGGATGTCCGAGATGATGTAGTCGAGAAAACGAATCAGTGTCGGGTTGAAAGCGAATAAGGAAACAAGAAGCAGGCTCTCGGTCTGCGTGAGGCGGGTTTTTATCAAAAGGTAGAGGCAGATAAGAAATCCTTCAAAGAAAATAAGTCCCGGCAATTTCAATGTCAGCGCATGTACGCCTTTGAGAAGTAATGCCGGGGTAAGCGCCAACGGATATCCCCAGGGATAAGCCACAGGTCCGATCTGAATTGAAGATTCAAAGATAGTGAAAGTGTTGTGCTCAATGAATTCATCCGTGCTCCCATTCAGGATGCTTTGCGCCTGCATGATGTAGGACGCAAAGTCGTCGCCCCATTCATGTCCGCGCGTGAGGATGGATGCGCCCAGGACAAGACTGATCAACAAGATGAAAGAGAAAAATGAATCTCGCAGTTTTGACATGTGAACAATTTTATCGCCAATATCGAAT
>CAYTDB010000127.1:0-15199 GCA_964436455.1 uncultured Anaerolinea sp.
CCCGCGCCCGCATGACCGAGTTCGGCGCGAGCGAACCCTGGCAGGTTTACACCCGCCTACGCCTGCGCATCTTCGAAGAGATCGTTGCGGACGAAAATGTCCTGCGAAACGCGGCGTGGAAACACAACGTCGAATTGCTCCGCCAGGTGAGAGCTGCAAATTGCAAAGTGGGGCTGGCAACTATGTCCTATTGCCCGCAGGTGGAGCGGTCGCTGCGCGCGCTGGGACTGGAAGACGCGTTCGATTTCATCGCCACCCGTGAAGACGTGGAAAATCCCAAGCCCGACCCTGAGATTTACCTGCTGGCGGCGAAGGCATTGGGATTTCCCCCGCAGGAGTGCATGATCGTGGAAGATTCCGTCACGGGCGTTCGCTCGGGACTTGGGGCTGGGTCGCTGGTTCTGGCAGTGGCGACTCCGCTTACGCGCCGCAAATTGCACGAATCAGGTCTGCTGGACGCCCATCACATCGTGGACAGTCCCGACGCGTTGGGGGAAACGATGGCGCACCTGCTGGAGCATCATGAGGCTGGACATGGATCGTCTTGAAAGAACCGGCGTCCATTAATCAGACGAACGCTCCCGCTTTTCCCGATACATTCGGTCATCGGCTTCCTTGAACAGATCCAACAAAGACATTGGTTTGTCAGCGGTGCTTACGCCGAATGCAATACTGACAGGCGTGTTTGCATGGCTGGTATTATTTTCCAGCAGAACATGGCGGACTCGATGCAATGCATTTTCCGCCACTATGCTGTCGGAGTTTGGCAGGAGTATGGCAAACTCGTCCCCGCCAATCCGTGCAACGATATCCTCTTTGCGGAAGGCGGCGGTCAACACCTGCGCCGCGCGCCGAATAACGGCGTCACCGGCAACGTGTCCCAGTTTGTCATTCACTTCTTTTAGATGATTGACATCCGCGACGACGATGCTGACTGGAAATTCGCGTCCTTTTTCCAGCCGCGCCAGTTCTTCTTCAAAGAAGCCGCGATTATATAAGCCGGTCAACGCATCGTGAACGCTCAAGCGCTTCAGTCTTTCCTCCATCTGCTTGCGCTCCGAAATGTCCTCCACGATGGCGATGAAGTGCGTGATCTCGCCGCGCGCGTCGCAAACAGGCGTGATGACTTCCTCTTGTGAATACAAACTCCCGTCCTTGCGCTTGTTGATCAGTTCGCCGCGCCAGGATTTTCCCGACAGAATGGTGTCCCACAACCGTTTGTAATAAGCCTCATCCTGAACCCCTGATTTGAGAATCCTCGGTTTTTGTCCAATTGCCTCCTGGGATGAATAGCCCGTCAAAGCAGACCAGGCTGGGTTGACCCACTGGATTGTTCCTTTCCTGTCGGCGATGAAAATCGCATTGGCGGCGGCATCCAGGGCGGCGCTTTGAAGACGCCGCGTCTCTTCCGCCTGTTTGCGTTCGGTAATGTCACGAGCAATGGACAGGTTGAACCGCATCCGTTCTATTTCAAAGGAGCGGGTGCTGATCTCAACGGGGATTCTCCGCCCGTCCTTGGCAATATGAACCTCTTCGTGAATGATCTGCCCATCCCGCGCGAGAGTCTCCAGTATTTTTGGAATGGTGGACAGCGGCTCGCTGATGTCGAGCGGGGACATTTGAAGCAATTCCTCCCGTGTGTACCCCAGCCGTTGACAGGCGGCGTCGTTGACCAGGATGAATGTGTCTGGCAGGGTGTCGTCCTCTTTTCTCGGTGAGACAAGAATCCCGTCATTGCTGTTGTTGAAAAGGAGCCGATAGAGTTCAATGCTTTCCGTCAATAAGTTTTGGGCGGGTTGGGGCGGCGCGGTTTTATCGGTCATTTTCCGCTCGTGAAGATTCCTTTCACGTGGCTGGCTCTGCCCCCGGGTTCGAGTAATTTTGCTTTTCGTGTGCTTCTTCATGGCTCATATCGCTTCCAGTTGCTTTGGGCAGTTGCGTCATTTATACCACCTCGAAGGTTATTGCGATATGAATACTGGATTACGGAATCTGCGCCAGCACATCCTCCACCGCGTCTTCGTTGGCGCGCGGTTCAAGATTGCGCGGGTTGTCGGTCATGCCCGTCATTTCGGCGGTGAAGGTATCCCCCGATTGACGCAGTTCCAATTCGCTATGACAGGCACGGCAATAAATGATGTCGCCGTCTTTGGTATTGCACGGAACGGCGATGACGGGTCCGCAATGGGGACAGGCGACGGCGGGGATGCCGTCCGCGGTGTGACCGATGATGTGGTCGAGATCGCCCGCATGACCAAGTTCGCACATGTGACCCGCGAGTCCCGCGTCGAATTGAGTCCCCGCGCCGTTTTCGATTTGTTGTAACGCCTGTTCGACCGACAGGCCCTTGCGATACGGACGCGTACTGGTCATGGCATCGAAGGCGTCGGCAACGCTGACGATGCGCCCGATGAGCGAAATTTGTTCGCCGCGCAGACCGTTGGGATAACCGCTGCCGTCCACGCGCTCGTGGTGATCGTTGGCGGCGGAGGTGACCATTTCGGCGAGCGGGTGCCCGCCGAGCAGTTTGCTCCCGATGGACGGGTGCGTCTTGACGATGGCATATTCGGCTTCAGAAAGCGATTCGGATTTTTTCAGGATGTCGTCGGGGATGCCGACCTTGCCGAGATCGTGCAGGTAGGCGGCGACGCTGATTTGGATGACTTGCTCTTCGGGCAAGCTGATCTTGGTGGCGAGCAGTTTGGCGAATTGCGAGACGCGCCAGACGTGTCCGCCCGTGTAAGGGTCGCGGGCTTCGATGATGTCTGCCATGATGAGCAGGGACTTGAGGAGGGGTTTGTCTATGTTCATGGAACGCCTTTCATCTCTGAATACCTTAATTTTTGAATTCTATTTCTAAATATTTCTTACAAGGATTGGTGCTTGGAAAGGGGTAAGAATTTTTTGAAGATCCTTCTCTATTGAGAGAGGAAACAGCCAATGGAAATGTCGAACCCTGTCCCGCAAAAGAACTGGTTTCAAATGCACGCGCAAAAGATCGGCGCGTTGGTCTTTTGGATTTTGCTGGTCGCCGCCTATCAATGGTACGCGACAACGAATCAACTCTCGCCTTTGCAGGTTATCCAGCAATTTTTGGGATTCATGCAGAACGGCGTGTGGGGCGTGTTGATCTACCTCGTGTTGTATGCCGTGCGCCCGTTGATTTTGTTCCCGTCCACCATTCTCACATTGGCGGGCGGATTTGTGTTTGGTCCCGTGCCTGGCGTGATTTATACGATTATTGCCAGTAATATCTCTTCGACAATAGCCTTTTATGTCGGTCGGTTCTTCGGCGAAGGTTTGTTGAAGGACGACGGCTCGGACGGTTGGATTCAACGCTATGCGCGGCGAATGCGCGAAAACAGTTTCGAGACGGTGATAACCATGCGCTTCATCTTTCTGCCGTATGATGCGGTCAGTTATCTGGCGGGATTCCTGCGGATTCGTTTCCTGCCGTTCATTCTGGCTACGGCGCTCGGCTCCATCCCTGGGACGATGGCATTCATCGGCTTCGGCGCGTCGGTCGAAACCTTTGACGGGGTAGCGCCAAAACTGAACCCAGTCACCCTTGGTTTTTCGGTTGCCATCTTCATCGTCAGCATTGCATTATCAAGAATATTCAAAAACCGTGAAGGGACATCCAAATGACAGAGCATTTTCAAACGATCGTGATCGGGGCGGGTTCGGGTGGTATGACCGTTGCCATTGGCATGGCGGGCTTGGGGCGCAGAGTCGCCCTTATCGAGGGGAATCACGTTGGCGGGGATTGTACCAATGTGGGTTGCGTACCATCCAAGACGCTTATCCATCTGGCGAAGAATTTCAAGCCCGGCATGAATCCAGACGAAGCCTTGCAGGAAGTCATTCGCAAGCGCGACGCCCTGCGTGAGAAGGAAACCGAAGAAATCCAGCACATGGACAACCTGGCTTTCATTCCAGGCATGGCGAAATTTACCGCGCCGAAAACATTGAGTGTGGACCTCAACGGCACAGCGCGTGAATTGACCGCGGACAACATCGTCATCGCCACGGGCGCGCGTCCGCGCATGATAGACATCCCTGGCTTGCCCGAAGAGATGATCCTGACCAACGAATCCCTCTTCGACCTGACGAACGCCCCGAGGCATTTGGTCATCGTCGGCGCGGGTGTGATCGCGTTGGAGATGGCTTTCGCATTTCAGAAACTCGGGACAAAGGTCACCATGTTCGCGCTCGACAGGCGACCCTTGATGACAGCCATTCCCGAAGCATCCGAAGCCATTCAGAAAGAACTGGAAAAGAGCGGCATCACCCTCTACTGTGGTACGGTCGCGAAAGCATGCGATGTTTCCACCCAATCTTTGATCCTACAATCGGGTGATGAAGAGATCGTACTTCGCGACGTGGACAAGGTTTTAGTGGCAGTCGGTCGGGTGCGGAATCTCGACTCACTCGGACTGGAGCAGGCTGGGGTTAAGGTTGACCCGAGGCTTGGGGTGTTGGTCAACTCCTATGGCAAGACGAATGTCAAGGGTGTGTACGCCATCGGGGATGTGACTCCCACGTCCGCTTTTACGCATTCGGCAAACGCGCAGGGACGGCGCGTCGTTCAGCGCATCGCATTTCCATTTTTGCCGCTGGCGAAGAACGAACCGATTTTCCCAAACGCCACGTTCAGCGATCCCGAAGTGGCAACGGTGGGCATGATACAGGCGGAGATTGCGAAGAAATATCATCCGCAGTTGATCAAGCGCATTCGCGTGGATTTCAAAGACCACACCGATAGAGGCTACACCGATGACGTGGAAAATGGCTTCATTATCGTGGATGTGATTCGACTCACAGGGCAAATCCTGAGCGCCACAATTGTCGGACCACGCGCCTCCGAAATGATTTCATTCTTTACTCTGGCAATCAGCCAGAAAATTTCCCTGCACAAAATTTATCGCCTGGTATATCCGTATCCCACGTTTTCAAGCGGCATTTTGAAAGTGGCGGATTTCTTCATGCGCGAGACGTTGCCGAATCTTGGAAAAGAGTTGGGCGCGTTTTTGAAGTATCGCTTTGCAAAAGGAAATTAACCACAAAGGGTCACGAAGGAAAAACCTTTGTGTACCTTTGCCTGCACTGTGCGCAGGCACGCGTGTGACACTTTGTGGTTAATAAATAAAGAGGAGAAAAGAATAATGAAGAGAGTTATATTTTCGATTGCCATTTTCGCCATGTTGGTTTCGGCTTGCGCATCACCTGCACAGCCAACGAGCAACTTTGACCTCAACGATTGGGACAGCGTGCTCGCCGTCGCAAAGGGACAGACCGTCAACTGGTACATCTGGGGCGGTTCGGACAGTATCAACGCCTACGTGGATAATTTCTACGGCAAAGCGTTGAAGGAACGCTACGATATCACGCTCAACCGCGTGCCGCTTGCCGATACCGTGGACGCGGTCAATCAAGTCTTGAGCGAAAAGCAGGCAGGCACCGACCCTGGCTCCGTGGATCTGATCTGGATCAATGGCGAGAACTTCTTCACGCTCAAACAAGCCGACATGCTCTACAAAGATTGGGCGCAGAAAGTCCCCAACGCCAAACTCGTGGACTGGGAAAACCCCGCCATCCATCTCGATTTCGGCAACCCTGTGGATAATCAAGAAAGCCCGTGGTCTTCGGCGCAGTTTCAATTCATTTACGACTCCACCCGCACCAACACAGACGAACTTCCGCGCTCGTATGCTGAACTGAAAGACTGGGCGTGTGCGCACCCTGGTCGCTTTACCTACATCGCCCCTGGACCTGGCGGTTTTCTCGGCACACGTTTCGCCAAGGGTGCGCTGTATGAAATCAGCGGCGACGCCAAGCAGTGGCTCACATTCGATCAAGCCTTGTGGGATCAACACTCACCCGCGTTGTGGGATTACTTCAACGAACTCAGGCCCTGTCTGTGGCGTGAAGGCGAGACCTATCCCAAAGATGAATCCGAACTCGTCAATCTTTTCGCCAACAACGAAGTGGACTTCAGCATGACCAACGACATCACAGGCGCAGGTCGCTGGATCGCCGATGGTCGCATGCCCGCCACCGCCCGCGCCTTCGTCTTCGATAACTACATGATCGGCGATTTCAATTACGTCGCCGTTCCGCTCAACGCGCCGAACAAAGCCGCCGCGCTCGTGCTGGCGAACCTCTTGCTCGAGCCCGAATTCCAAGCCGCGCAGATTCTCCCTGAAAATGGATTCGGACTCGGCTACGCCATTGACGTGACCCGCGTGACGGATGAAGCGGCTCTTTCTATGCTCGAAACTGCCGCCTCCAAATTAGGTGACGCCGCCACCCCAGCCTCTGACCTCGCCAACTCCCTCGTCGGTGACTCCGCCGCTGAATATCAAGGCTTGCTCGAACAGGATTGGTTGACGTTTGTGTTGCAGAAATAGTTGGAGGTTGGAAAGCTGCACGTTGCTAGTTGTCCCTTAACCTTGTAACGTTCCAACTTGTAACCTTTAAACAGATTCATGCGCGATAAATTCATCTATTCCCCCTGGATTTCCCTCGCCCCAGCGTTGACCATCATCATGGCTCTGCTGGGTGCGAGTCTTTTCTATGCCATCACCGAGAGTGTCGGCTACATCAACACGATCAACCAGACAAACGTAAGTTTCGACGCCTATCGGGAAACCCTTGCTTTCAATTCAGAGTTTTGGGTATCGCTTAGTTTTTCCCTATGGATCAGCATTGCATCCACTCTCATTTCATCCGCCATTGCGCTTGCCTTGGCGGCCTGGCTTTCTGAAGGCCACGGAAATATGGACACACTTGCGCTCAATTGGAATCTGGCTTTTCCACATCTGGTCTGGTCGGTCGCGCTTTTATTATTCCTTTCCCAAAGCGGGTTATTTGCGCGTTGGGCGACTTCCCTTGGTTTTATCACAACCCCTGACCAATTCCCCGTTCTCGTTCGAGACCGTTTCGGGATTGGGGTCATCCTCAGTTATGTGGGCAAGGAGGTTCCCTTCCTGACCATCATTATTCTTTCGGTTCTGCGTTCACAAGCGGTTGGTTACGATGTCGTTGCTGAAAATCTGGGTGCCAACCGCTGGCAGCGATTACGCTACCTCACCATTCCGCAGGTTTTACCTGCCCTGCTCGCAGGTGATCTTTTGGTCTTCGGATTTATCTTCAGCAGTTACGAAGTGCCCGCCTTGTTGGGGATCGGTTATCCGCGCGCCCTGCCAGTATTGGCTTTGCGCTTCTTCCTTGACCCAGACCTGCGTGCCCGTTCCGAGGGCATGGTCATCAGCCTCATCATTACCCTGATCGTCACACTGGTTGCCGTGATCAGTTTGCGCATTGGAGAACGAAGGGAATGAAAACCAGCCTTGCCTATTCGCTTCGCTTTATTTTTTATCTGATTCTCGTCGCTCCGATATTGCTGTTCATTGCCTACGCCTTTTCCACGCGTTGGTTTTTCCCTCAACCTTTCCCTGTTGAATGGACAGCGATTACAGTCCAGCGAGCCATCCTGGATTCGCGCACTTTCTCCAGCATCACCCAGGGACTTATGATTTCCATGCTTGTGAGTATTTTTTCATTGCTTCTGGGGTTTCCAGCCGCCAGAGTGCTTGGGCTGCGAAAATTTCGCGGGCGTCAACTGATCTGGCTTCTTTTTTTCCTGCCAACCGTCGTTCCTCCACTGGCGATTGGCATGGGTTTGAACATCCTGTTTTTGCGAATTGGGCTGGCAGGCACGCTGACGGGAGTTGTGTTGGCGCATATCATTCCCATCCTGCCGTATACGATCTTCACCCTTTCCAGCGCCTTTGCCCGTTATGATGAAAATTACGAATTTCAGGCGCTCGCATTGGGCGCCAGCCCCTGGCAGAGTTTTATCAAAGTGACTTTGCGTATGTTGCTGCCCAGCCTGGTCGTTGCCGCCTTGTTTGCATTTTTGATCTCATGGAGTCAATACCTTCTCACCCTGCTGATCGGCGGCGGGCAGGTTATCACCCTGCCGATCTTGTTGTTCGCTGCTGCCTCGGGAGGCAACCCAGCCACCATTGCAACTTTGTCGCTGTTATTTATTGCACCGCCCGTTCTGGTCATCGCCGCCACAGCACGGCAATTGAATCAACATGGCGCTGAGATAAGAGAGCAATACTAATGACAACTGTAGATATCATCTCCTTAAACAAGACCTACCCGAATCAGCCCGCGCCCGTGTTGAAGGATTTTTCGCTATCCATTCGGGATGGGGAAATGGTTGCTTTATTGGGACCTTCAGGAATGGGAAAGTCCACCCTATTGAAACTCATCACAGGCATTGAGCGTCCCGATAGCGGTGATATTCAATTTGACGGTTCATCCATTTTGAGAGTTGACCCCAACAAGCGCGGCGCGGCGTTGATGTTCCAGAAGTCGTATCTTTTTCCATTTTTAAATGTGGAAGACAATATCGGGTTTGGGCTCAAAATGCAGGGCTCATCATTGCAAACCGTCCGCGCAGAGGTCAAGCGCATGTTGAATTTGATCGGCTTGCCTGGAATCGAACGCCGTAAACCTGGGCAGTTATCTGGCGGTGAACAACAAAGAGTGGCTTTGGCACGCGCATTGGTCACCAATCCCAAATTGCTTTTGCTGGATGAACCGCTGAGCAGCCTCGATACCGAGGTGCGGATGAACTTGCAGGAAGCCATTCGCACGATTCAACGTGAGTTGGGTGTAACTACCATGTTTGTGACGCATGATTTGGGAGAAGCGATGGCGATGTCTGACCGCATGGCATTGTTGTTGAAAGGCGAGATCGTTGCAATGGATAAGCCTGAGACGCTGTTCCACCGTCCGCGCAGTTTGGCGGCGGCAAGGTTCATGGGCGTATCTACTTTTCTAAGCGCCGACCAACTTCCAGTTAAGAATGAAGCGGATTTTTTATCCCAAAAAATATTCGCCATTCGCCCTGAACATATCCGCGTACAAAAGGATGGCTGTGATCAATCCATGGCTGGTGTGGTGAGTGATTGTGTTTTTCGCGGCGAATATGTGGAGTATCTGGTGGCGGTGGGCGAAACGAGCGTGCGCGCCCGCATGTCCATGCCCGCGCCGATGTTCGCGCATGGCGCGCAGGTGTTTGTGAAGTTTCCGCGAGAAAATTTATTTGAGGTAGAGAGTTGAGGAAAATATGAGCAAGGGAAACCGCAAAAGCCAGAACCAACTTAGACAGGAAAAAAACCGCGCTAAAAAGATGCGCCAACAGTGGATCGGAATCGGCGCGGTTGTGCTGATTTTGACGATCACCGTTTATTTGAACGCGTCGCGCCCACTAGCCCAGCCGCTGGATGAAACCCGCCTCACCTCCGACCCGACAATTGGTCCCGATTCCGCCAAAGTGATCATTACCGAATATGGGGATTTTGGCTGTTCCTCCTGCCGCGGTTGGCATACTGCTGGCATCATGGAGCAGGTAATCGCCGCGTATGGAGATCAAGTGCAGTTTGTATGGAAGGACTTTCCTGTCATCACGACTCAATCTCCCAAGGCGGCGGAGGCGGGACAGTGCGCCTTCGACCAGGGCAGATTTTGGGAATTTCATGACCATGTCTATGAAGAGGGGGATTTGCTTGGCGTCGATGATTTGAAGGACTATGCCAAACAAGTTGGATTGGATACCGAGAAGTTCAATCAATGTTTGGACTCGGGTCAGAACCGCGCCAAGGTGGAGCAAAGTTTGAATGAAGCCCTGCGGGAATATGCCTTTCCTGGCACACCATCGTTTTTGGTGAATGGAAAGAAACTGATTGGACCGCCGACATTAGAAGTGTTGAAATCCACGATTGACACAATCCTTGCGGGAGGATAAGTTTTTTGCGGAATGGGAAAAAGCGGTAAGAATTTTGACCAGGTTTATCTCTATTCGGCAGAGCGTTGCACGCGGTGCGCGTTCACATTTCACTTTTATAGGAGAAAAAAATGACAACCGCAACAAATTCCTTGATGAAGTTCGACACCCGCAACCTTTGGTTTGGCGCGCTCGGTGGACTGGCGGGTGGCGTTCCGTTCGGGTTGATGATGACGGGCATGGGCATGATGCCGATGATCGGAATGCTCATCCGCGTCGAAGATGCCACGGTGGGCTGGATCGTTCACGCGCTCATCAGCGTGGTGACGGGCGCGGTATACGGTCACTTCGCGCCTGCCTTCTCGAAGACTTGGGGTTCGGCAGCTGTTGCCGGCGTGGTCTACGGCGTGATCTGGTGGGTGTTGGGGGCGTTGATCCTCATGCCCGTCATCCTTGGCATGACGGATATGATCTTCGTCATCGGGCAGATGCAATGGATGAGCCTGATGGGTCACATCGTTTTCGCGGTCATTATCGCACTGGTGTTCAAGGCTCTGTCCGATCGCGGCGGATAGGTTCGGGATCAACCAATACATTTCAATTACAATTGTAAATGTCCCGCAGGATCAATAGATTTTTTATAGTCTCGCCTGCGGGATCTCCTTTTATCAGAGAGAGAGGATCTCACGAACATGGTAGTGAGAGTATGAGGCGATCCTATGAATCTTACTGTTGGACAAAAAGCCATCCGCTCGATCACTTTGACGGCAGAGCATGTCAAGGCTTATGCCGAGATGACAGACGACCACAACCCCTTGCACTTCGATGAGTCCTTTGCTTCCAAAACAAAATTCAAAAAACTGGTTGTACAAGGCGGACTGACAACAGGACTGCTCCATGCGCTGGTTGCGATGGATATGCCTGGACCTGGAACGGTATTTCTCAGCCAAAACTGGAAGTTCACGGCACCCGTGTTTATCGGTGATACGATCACCGCCGAAGCAGAGATCCTTTCCATTCACCCAAGCAAGCCTGTCACACAACTGAAAGTTGTCATCACGCGGCAACCGGGTGAAACCGTATTGGAGGGGGAAGCCTGGTGTTATACATTTTCCACCAATGAATAGCGCATCGATTCCAAACAAATGGCGGACTCTCATCCTGTTGGCGGCTGCCGAATTGCTCGGCATGTCGGTCTGGTTTTCGGCTTCGGCGGTTGTCCCTGCGCTGACCCAGGCATGGGCATTGAATGATGCGGGGCGTGCCTGGCTGACCATGTCGGTGCAGATCGGTTTTGTGGTCGGTGCGTTTGGCTCGGCATTGTTCAATCTTTCTGACCTCATCCCTGCTCGAAAATTTTTCACCGCCTCCGCGCTGTCTGCGGCGTTGACCACTGCCATGATCGCGTGGTTTGCAAACAGCCTCCTGCCTGCGCTGGTTTTTCGTTTTCTAACAGGCTTCTTTCTTGCGGGTGTCTATCCCGTCGGCATGAAGATCATGGCAACCTGGACGCAAAAAGATCGGGGTCTCGGCATTGGTCTGCTGGTCGGCGCGCTCACGCTGGGTTCCGCCGCGCCGCATTTGCTCAACGCCTTCGGCGGCGTGGACGATTGGCAGTCCGTCATGCTGTGGGCTTCCGCGTTGGCGGGCGCGGGCGGGTTGATCGCCATATTCTTTGTGGAGGAAGGTCCATATAAATCCGCTTCGCCCAAATTCAATTGGAAATACATCGGCGAGATTTTTGGCGAACGCCCCCTGCTCATGACGAATCTGGGTTATCTCGGTCACATGTGGGAGTTGTATGCCATGTGGGCGTGGATCCCCGCCTTCCTTGCTGCGAGTTTCAAACTGGTTGAAATCGATTCCACCTGGGCGAGTCTCGCTGCATTTGCAACCATCGGCATTGGCGGAGTCGGAAGCCTGATGGCAGGTCAACTGGCAGATAAAATCGGGCGCACCACCATCACCATCGCGTCGTTATGGATCAGCGGATTCTGCGCCCTCGCCATCGGCTTTTTCTTCGGCGGCAATCCATATGTGCTTCTTGCGATCTGCCTCCTGTGGGGGTTCGCCGTTGTCGCCGACTCGGCGCAATTCTCGGCCGCCATCAGCGAGATGTGTCGGACGGAATACACAGGCACCGCGCTGACGTTGCAGACGAGTTTGGGATTCTTACTGACCCTGATCACCATCCGCCTCATTCCCGCGCTCGAAGCCTGGATCGGCTGGCGATGGGCATTTTCCTTTCTGACGCTTGGTCCCGCCGTTGGGATCTGGGCGATGACATCCCTGCGAAAATTGCCTGAAGCACAACGCATGGCGGGAGGAAGGAAATGAAATCACTTCGCCGCCGCGGCTTGACTCAGATCGAAACAGAAAACTTCTACGATTCGTTCGGCGCGCGTCAGGATGGCGCGGGCTATTACGAAGATGTGACGCTGGCAGAGTTGTGTCGCTTTGCGAAGTTTGAAGCGGCGGCTTCGATTGTAGAGTTCGGTTGCGGTACAGGTCGCTTTGCGGAAGAGATGTTGCGCCTGAACAACGCTTCGTATTGGGGTTGCGATGTGAGCATGACGATGATCGAGCTGAGTCGCAAACGGCTGGCAAACTTTGGCGAGCGGGTGACGCTGGTGAAATCATCAGGCGAAACGACATTGCCATTGCAGAATGAATCGTGTGACCGCTTTGTCTCGAATTATGTGCTGGATATTTTGTCGGCGGATGAAATCGAAGCGGTGTTGGGTGAGGCACAGCGAATTTTGGCACTTAATGGCTTGTTGTGCTTGACGGGTTTAACCTTTGGCGAAGGTGTATTCTCAAAAGCATGGACGGCATTTTGGAATCTGCGCTTTGATTTGAATCCCAAATGGGTCGGCGGATGTAGACCCGTGGCGTTGACGGAGTTTTTATCGGGTTGGGAATTGGTTCATCACAATGTCGTGACGACGCGGGGGATTTCTTCGGAAGTGGTGGTGGGGAGGAAATTACCGCTGGCGGCTCACAATGGAAATAAATGACTGGATTATAATTTTGACATGAAGTTACCCAATGCGAGTCTGGTCAGTGTTATTTTGTGGGCGTACTTATGAGAAATACCATGAAACAAAAAGTGAAATTGTTTGATGTAGTCGCCTTGATGCAGGAAATGCCCAGGCGTGAATTATCTTTAGGGCAGGTTGGTACGGTGGTGGAAGTCCTTGCGCCTGATGTGTTTGAGGTGGAGTTTTCAGATAATGAAGGTCGCACCTTTGCTGAACTTGCCTTGAATGCAGACCAATTGCTGGTCTTGCATTACGAACCTGCAATGGCATAAGTCAACTCAAGCCCTGAACTGGAAAAGTTCAGGGCATTTTTATTTTGGTTTGGAAAACCGCTGAATCAACTTTGGTAAAAACAGATACCCCAGCAATACAAGATTGATTCCCAACTCCACCCAAAAGAATTGACTCGCGTAATGCGTCCTGTCCCAGTAACTGACGGGGCTGGAAAATCGGATATGCCAGTCGAAGGGAAAGAGCAGCACGGGACCATCGTCGTGGTGGGTGAGGATGTCTATGACGGAGTGAATCATGCAGCCGAAGACGAAGGACAGCCACCAGTGTCCGCGGGTGTTGGGTTTGTCCACGAAGCGCCAGAGGAGGATAGCATAGATGAGGAGCGCGGTGGGCGAGTGCAGGAAGTTATGACCTGCGATCCAGAATGGGTCGTTCATGTATAGATCATCGAAGGCGCCAGGTTTCATGGCGGAGACGGATTGCGCTGTGACGAAACGGGCGTAATAAAAATATCCGATGGTGAGCAATCCCAGCGGAATGTCAGGCACAACCGACCCCCACAAAAACGCGGACTTGGCGAGTTTGAACTTCACGCCGAATCTCTTTTCGATGGCGGCGTTGATGACGAGATGAGATGGGAGGGTGTTCATGAATCTGGACTTTGCCCATTTCAGGTTGAGTAACAGGCTGAATCCAAAAGGGAAAAGAGGGCAGCCTGCGGAATTAGGAACAGGTCGGGGTTTTGGGGCGACCTTTCGTAATTCAAATGGCTCCACAGGTGTTTGCGGACAGCCGCCAAAGCATCGCTAAAGGTGGCGTCTTCCTTGCTATACCAACTGGTCTGGCGAACAGGCAGTTCGGTTGGGTAAAGCCTCTTGGTCATAATCGTCACCAGGCTGAAAATGCCAAAGAGACAGGGTGTGGTGCGTTCGATGGCGCGGTCAGACCACTGCCGTTGGGTTTCGAAACCGAGGCAAGCACGCAATTCTTCGAAGGTGACTTCGATATTCCAACGCCAAGCGAACCAGACAATGATTTGCTTGGCAGAAACGTTTGCAACGGAGCAGAAGAAAGCGGCGGGTTCGAAGCTGTCTTCTGGACAGCGTACCAACACCCAGCGGATCGCGACTGGATCTTGGCCGGGTGTATGCCAAAGGGATATATCGCTGATGAATTCGATGAAGTGTTCCTTGCCATACAGAATGACCTTGAGTTTCTTCCAGTCGGTTTGCGGGTCTTCCAGGTGTTGAGAGAGTTGGGTCTGACGTGCGCCTTTCTGCGGTTTGGGTCCGCGTTTACTCTTGGGCTGGGGAGCCGGAAAATCGAACAAACGGGCATCCAGGCGCAGGCGAGAGACCAGATTGATCGGTTTCTTGAGCCGCTGACAACGCTGCACCAACGCTACGGCGGCATAACTGCCATCGCCCACCAGGGTAATCTCCCGTTGCGGTTGCCAACGGCGCACTTTGTCGATCATGAACTCAGCCCACTGCACAAGCGTGCGATGCTGCTTGTTGAGTTTCATGCTGGTTTTCACTCCCAAAGCCAATACGGTCATAAAGGGCAGTGCCCAGGGACGTTGGCTCCAGGGCACGGGTACCAACACCGCCAAACAAACCCAACGGAGCCCTAACGACGTGACCACATACTTCTTGGTCGACAAGATTGGGTCTCGAAACCAACCTTTGTATTTGATCTGCTTGCCGCGCCGACGTTCCAGCGTTTCATCGATCACCAAGAGCAAAGGGGACCCAGAGGGCAGGAAGATCAAAATGATCAAGCTCAGCAAGACCTTGCTCACCACCCATGGTGACCAGCGATCCCGGTTCAAGACCCGGTGATACTTGCTAAAGTGCCGATCTGTTCCCAGTCCCATCATCCGCAACGCGGTGGTCACTGTGCGGCGACCGGGAGCCAGGATCGTTCCAAAAATAAGAACCATTACCTTTGCGAAAGTAGGTGCTGTGAAAGCAACTGAAAACACGGATAGCAGTTGTATAATCTCTCCTGATGGGCTTGGCATGGCTTCCTCCTGGGCATGTATTTGTTTGTGTCAAACTTACATTACCACAGGTTGTTCATGCCTTCCCATCACTCCTTAAAATGGGCAAAGTCCAGT
>CAYTDB010000128.1:0-14967 GCA_964436455.1 uncultured Anaerolinea sp.
TTGACTGTCTATTGGTGAATGGCGAAAAAATCATTCCAGTTGAGATCAAATCCGGCAAAACGATGTCTACCAGTTACTTTGACAACCTCCAATACTGGCAACAGTTAACAGCGGTTCCTGAAAATCAAGGCTATGTCGTTTATGGAGGCGAACAGTCCATGCAGGCTAGTGCTGGATCTTTCCTCAGTTGGCGGGAGTTGGAGCGTATTCCAGATTAATGAGTCGCTAGACGGGTGCATCAGTATCCACTTTTATATCGATTACCTTCAAACATTTTGAAACTCACAACCGCAATCGGATCTGTCCGGCGGGGTACATATCTGGTATACGCTTATAAATTCTGGCAGAAAAATCTTGTACCCTCTAAATAGAGAATAGAATATTGATCGAGTCCCTATCGATGGGGATGTTTTTTGTGGACTATAAAAGACCTGCCAGTATCAATATACTAAATAGCACCATCCCTATCAGCAGACGGATCCAGAACATATTGACTATTGGTCTCACGGGAAAAACCTGCGTTTTTTCGATGGATGCCCATTTGTTAATATCAATTCCTGACCCGGCAACCTCAATCGCCATCTTGAGCATATCCCGCCGACTGCGGTAGCGGACGATACCGACCTGATCCCAATCGTCCGCCCCGTCCGGGTGCAGGAAACGTCCCTGAACCGAGCCTAGGAAAACCGGGTGCCCGCCGTGTTTCAGCAGCAGCGGCGGGATAGCCTGGCTGTAACGGGCGTTGGCTGCCATTGGGTCATCGCCAAAAGAACTCCCTTCTGGATAAAGCGCCTTCTGGCGGAATTTGAGCAGGTTGACCATGTAGAATTCCCATCCATCGTCGTTTTTCGTCAATTCGCGGAATTGGTTGAAGATGGGGGATTCGTCAGACTGGGCATCTTTCCCGGCCTGCTGCTTAATCTCAGCCAGCAGGGATTCCACTTCCGCCCGGGTCAGCGGCTTGCCCCTGCCGCCATACCAAAGCAAAAAAAGAAGATATAGCGCAATGGGGATCGCGATCAATAAACTGGCGGGTGAAAGCATATCCACTCACTTTCTCTGGTAGATTAGGTTTGGCGTGTTTCGATGTGCATAAATCTTTTGGGAAAGATGTAGGGGGTATTCTTGTCTTTGAGCAGGTCAATCAGCTTGAGAATGCCCAGGTAGTTGAGCGCAACGCCCAGGGGAATCCCAATGGCCCAATCCAGCGGCGTTGCCAGTCCACTGCGAATGACCAGCGTGAAGAAAATCACAACAATAGGCAGGAAAAGCAGATCGGCGGTCAACATGCCGGGATTGTAGCGGGTCTTGCCTTTGAGGTTAAACAGGAATGTGTGGGCAATAAAGTTCCCCGCTGAAATCAGGATGGTTGCGATGCCCAGCCAAATAGCATTTTCGGCGAAAACTGCCGCCAGGAAATAAGTCAGCCAGCCGATGAGAACATTGACAATCAGCGCCGTGTTGGTGTTGAGCGGATATCGATCAGGCTGCTGGCTGGCGAACATGACCGAGTTCACCATACCAGGAAAATAACCAGGATAACGATATTCCTCGGATTGATGCAGGAAAAGAGAAATCAGGCTGAGCCATAACAGGAAAGCCAGAGGACTGAGGGGAACCAGGGCCAGGAAAATGCCCGTGAGCAAGGCAAGACCCAGACCGACGTTGAACCAGTGAAGTCTAAGAAAGTTCATGTCATCTCCTTTGGCGACCGGATGGGCTTTCCGCGCAGGTAAGCGAACAAACCAGCTAATATCACAGTGATGGCTACAAACAAGAGCAGGGCAACTCGCAGCGCCCCACCCTGTTCGGGGTTGGTGATGCCCTCCGTTGCCAGAAAAACCAGATTGAGCAGCAGGTAAGTTCCGGTGGAGGCCCATGCCAGCCACTGGAATTTGTCACCCGACCTGCCAACAGCCGTGACGGCCAGCCAGAGCAGGATGACCAGGTTGGAAGAGACTCTCAGCGGCTCCAACTGGTTGGTGGCGGCGTGCAGGGCGATGTCAAGCAGTTGGAGCAGGGCGATAGCAATAATGCCAGTGAACTTCATTACATTGCTCT
Organism: uncultured Anaerolinea sp.; assembly: GCA_964436455.1. Lineage (GTDB taxonomy): Bacteria > Chloroflexota > Anaerolineae > Anaerolineales > Villigracilaceae > Defluviilinea. Next base: position 2,062 of record CAYTDB010000128.1, read on the forward strand.
TTTTTGCCGGATGGCGCTCCATATTGACCAGGCCAGCATTAACGCGGCCAGCGGCAGGAAAAGTTGGTTGCCAATTGCGCCAGGCGGGGTATGGGCAAACGTAACCGGCTTCATCGCCCCGACCAGTTCACGCAGCAGCACTTCCAGGATCAGCATCAGCCACATGAGTGGGACCAGCGAACGGTAACGGACGACCACCAGCAGTTGGATGATGGCAAACAACAGTTGCGAACTGCCCCACAGCGCAAAGGCGAAGATGATACCCTCTGCGCCTGCCACCGTGAGGTCCATCCCGGCGATGGAGCCAGCGCCGCCATCCGGGGCGAGCAGGTGAATGCAACTGCGCACAGCGCTGAGGATGGTATACAGGGTAAAAATGTAGAACGGAATTTTTGAGCCGCGCAGGGTGTTATCAGCTTTGGCGGGGAATAGAACTTCAAGCACGTTTTTCACGGGCACTATACTCCTTGGTGAATGGGGCAGGTGGGTTAATTATTTTTTGCAGCAAATCGCTGGATAAGAAAAACGATGAAGGTGATTACGCATAGCGCGAGGTAAACAAACATGAAGTATTGCCCGCCAAAGGCCGCCTGCATGTGAACCCCTGCGATTTTAATGCCCGCGATTCCCAAAAGGTAAGTAAGCGGGATGATAATGAGTACGTAGGGGGAAATTTCCCTGGCTCTGCGACTGATCAAGAAGAACAGGAAGCCGGTCAGGAAGTTGGAAATTCCGAACACGCCCAGCAGGAAAAACTGATCCGGGGGCGTGGTGACGGGTTCGAATCCGGCAACATGGACCGCCGACCAGCGCAACAGGAAGGTGTGCATGAAGCCGCGAATCACATCCAGGATAGCGAGAAAGAATAGTACTGTGGATGGGAGCCAATAAATGTCTTTGAATTTTGCTTTCATAATCGGTTTCCTCAATGGTTTATTGATTTGAGTGTGACTAAAATCAGCTGGTAGTAACTGGAGAGGAAAGGAGGAGTTGAAAGAAAAGCGACATTCTGGGATGATAAGTTTGCACAAAACATTTTTCTCAGGAGGTGCGCCATGACTTTCAACTCCAGTCAAATGATACTCCAATTGCGGGAAGATTTTGAGCGTTTACTGGCGTTCGTCACTGGACCGCAAGGGCAGACAGCGACGATGGATCAAATGGAACGCAGTTTGTTTCGACAGGTGTTGCATCTGGGCTGCCAGTTGTTGCGCTTGTTTGTGAGGGTGCGCGTGGAAGGGGAGTCACATGCACCTTTGGTGAAAAAAGATAAGGCGGTGTTGCCGTATCATTCGCAGAAAGGGCGCAATTACTATTCGATCTTCGGCAAGCTGAGCATTGAGCGCGCCTGCTTCTATGCCTGGGGCGGGAGCGGGCAATGTCCGTTAGAGGAGGTCTTGAGTCTGCCGGAGCGTTGTTACTCCGATCTGCTGATGGAAAGCGCTGAATTGCTGGGTGTGGAGGCAGCATATGGCAAGGGCTTGCGGGTGGTGGCGCGGCTTTTGGGCCTGGATTTGTCTGAATTGGCCCTGGAGAACAGTGTGGCCGAACCTAGCCAGGATGTCAAAGCGTACTATACCCAAAAAGCGCCCTTCCCCAGCGCCGAGGAAGGCCCCATCCTGGTCGCCCAGGAGGATGGGTGCCAATGGTGCGTGGTGAGTTGGATGGGAAGGTGCGACGCGGCAAAGGAGACCAGAAAACACACAAAAAAGAAGCCATTGCCACTGCGGTGTACATGATCGCACCTTATTTTCGCACTCCCGAGGAAGTGCTCAGTGCGCTCTTCAAGCGGGGTGCGCCTGCTGCGCAACGTCCGGCACCCCAGCACAAGCAAATCTTCGCCAGTTTGAAGGGCAAACAGCAGGCACTCAAACGCCTGGCGGCTTGGGTGCGGCGTCGCGAAGGAGAACACATCTGCCAACGTGTGGCGCTCACCGACGGCGCAGAGCCGCTGCAAAAGCAGAGGCTGGCCTGCCTGCCAGGCTTTCCCCTCGTTCTGGACATCATGCACGCCCTGGAATATCTGTGGAAGGCGGGCACGGCACTCTACGGAGAAACCGACCCCGCTCGCGCGCACTGGGTGGAAGTACAAACCCTCCAACTCTTATCCAGCCATACCCAGCAAGTCATCCAGTTGTTGGAAGATAAAGCCGACGCGCTTGCTCCCAACAGTCAGGCCGCCAAGTCATTGCGCGCAGTAGCCAGTTACTTTCAACGCAATCTGCCTTACATGGACTATGCCGAATACTTGCGCCGCGGCTGGCCCATCGGCACCGGCGTGATCGAAGGAACTTGCCGTCATCTGGTTAAAGATCGCATGGAATTGTCCGGTATGCGTTGGACTATCCCAGGTGCAGGAGCATTGTTGGCTTTACGCGCTGTGAACGAGAACGACGACTGGGATGATTTTCACGCCTTCCGTCGTGCCCGACGCCATCGAGAACTGTATGGCACAACTCTCAAGCCCAAACGCCTCGAACTGGTGGAGCGCCTTGAAACCAACCAGTTTTAGTCACACTCGAATGATTCGTGCAGAGTTCGGCGAACCTGTGGACCTGCTCGGCGTCTCGACTGGCGGTTCTATCGCCCAGCAGTTTGCCGCCGACCATCCGGAGTTGGTGCGCCGCCTCATTATCCACTCCAGCGCCCATGCATTGGGCGCGCGGGGCAGGCAGGCGCAGTTGAATATGGCGAGTCTGGCACGGCAGGGATCGTTCACGGAGGCGGCATCCCATCTGATGGAATTTATGTTTCCGAAGGGTGTCTTTTGGAAAGTCGTCGGCTGGCTGGCATCGCGTTTGATGATGGGCAATCCAAAAGACCTGAATGATCTCATCGTCACAATCGAAGCGGAAGATCAATTTCAATTCAAGGATCGACTGGGCGAGATCCGCGCGCCGACCCTGGCCATTGCCGGGATTGAAGATCCGTTCTATACCGAGGATTTGTTCCGCGAGACCGCCGAAGGAATTCCCAACGCGCATTTGATCCTTTCCCCCAAAATGAGACACCCCGCCTACGGAAAGCAATTGGAACGCGATGTGCTCTTCTTTTTGAAGAAGGTGTAATTCCACTCTGAATTATGTTTTCGTATTATTCCATTTTTACGATGATCTCTTATAAATACAGTTCTCCGCATTGACTCTGCTTTTCACGGCGCTTGCACAGGTCGATTTAAGAAAACAATATGGATGTATGTTAAAGTCTTGTAAACGTTTTCAAGGGGTACCGATGCTCCATTATTATTAGCGGAACACCTAAACTGGAGCAGATTATGCAAACTTTATCCTGGCGCAGTGTTCTGGCAGAATTTATCGGTACATTCTCACTGGTTACTGTTGGATGCGGGGCGATCGTAATCGAATCACAGACGGGCAGTTTGACTCATGGTGGAGTTGCCCTCGCGTTTGGCATGGTTGTCATGGTTATGATTGCCGCCACCGGACATATTTCCGGGGCGCACCTCAACCCGGCTGTGACTCTGGCGTTCGCTTTTACACGCCATTTCCCCCTGCGTTGGGTGGGCGGATATCTCGCGGCACAATTTGCCGGCGCAGTTGCAGGGAGTATTGTATTAGGGGCATTGTTTGGTTTTGAAACCAACCTTGGGGGAACCCAACCCTCCGGGTCATTGATACAGTCATTTCTATTGGAGGTACTTCTAACAGCGGCGCTTATGTTTGTGATCACTGCTGTGGCTACCGATACAAAGGCAGTCGGGCAACTGGCAGCCATTATGATCGGCGCAACAGTCCTGGTAAACGCGTTATGGGGAGGACCCATCAGCGGGGCGTCTATGAATCCAGCCCGTTCGTTCGGACCCGCGCTCATTAATGGGAATTGGGAAAATCAATGGCTGTACTTGGTTGCGCCCATAATCGGGGCAGCCCTGGGCGCGCTGACATACCAACTGATTCGGGAGCCTTCTGGTATGGGTCAAGATCAGAAACGTTAGATATGAAACCAATTTCGAAAACTGTTCTGCACAAGGAACAATCCACATGACTCGCAAAATCAAAGTCGCATCCATCCAATCCTGTCTGCTGACGGGCAAACGCAAGCAGAGCAGCTCCTGGAAGCAGGAGAAAGCTATCTGCTTGGCGAAATAACGCGTGCAGAAACGCACCCGCAGCCCAAGGAGCGCAGCCTAAAGGGCAAGGCGGTCTTGCAAGTCACCTGATAAGTGCAATGAAATCCTAAAATCTGATATTGCTCGCAATTGATATTATGGATAAACTAGGCGGATAAACTTCATGCGTATCCCTCCTATTATCCCGAACCGCAAGATCACAGGTTACTCCGCTATTCTGCTTCCATTCACCTCAGATGGTTCAGTGGATTGGGACGCCTTCTGCGCTCACATCGCACGCACCGCCGAGTCCGGTTTGACTCCCGCCGTCAACATGGACACGGGCTATACCAACCTTATCGACGAAAAGACTCGGGAGGATGTTCTGCGCTGTACACGGGATACACTCTCCGGGGCGGATTTCACATCTGGAGCTTTTGTCGCCTCTCAAGCAGACACATCATTCGACGCCGCAGCCTATAACTACCAAATCGAGTTGATCCAAACCTACGGCGGGATTCCGACCATCTTCCAATCGTTTGGCTTGACCAGCCTCCCCCCAGATCAACTCCTCGCCGCCTACGCAGACTTCGGACGAACCGCCCCGCGCTTCATTGCCTTTGAACTTGGCACCATGTTCGCGCCGTTCGGCAAAATTTACGACCTCGCCACCTATGAAGGCTTGCTTGGAATCACAGAATGCATCGGAGCGAAACACTCCTCCCTTAGCCGCCAACTCGAATGGGACAGGCTCACCCTGCGCGACAAAGTCCGCCCCGATTTCAAAGTATTCACAGGCAATGACCTCGCCATAGATATGGTCATGTACGGCTCAGATTATCTGCTCGGCATCTCCACCTTCGCGCCCGATTACTTTGCACTGCGGGATAAATACTGGCTCGAAGGCGACCCGCGTTTTTATGAACTCAATGATATTCTGCAATATCTTGGCTTCTTCGCCTTTCGCGCTCCCGTCCCCGCCTACAAACACACCGCCGCCCAATTCCTCAAACTCCGCGGCTGGACTTCGTGCGACGACACGCATCCCCAAAGCCCTAAGCGCCCTGAAACCGATATTCCCATTCAGCAAAATATTCTCGCTCAACTCGAATCCCTCACCTGACACTCATGTATCTCCGCATCGCCCAACTCCGCACCCCTGAACAATTCGCCGAATATATCCGAACCCTTGGCATCCAACTCGGCTTTGACTCTGATCTCAAATCCTCCAATTCCCCACTCGCTCAACCCTATTCATTGTTCACTAATCACTGGTCACTGACCTTACCCAACCGCTTCTGCATCCTCCCCATGGAAGGCTGGGACGCGACCACCGACGGAAAACCCACCGAACTTGTCACACGTCGTTGGCAGCGATTCGGTCAGAGCGGGGCAAAACTCATCTGGGGTGGAGAAGCCGTGGCAGTGCGACCCGATGGACGCGCCAACCCAAATCAACTTGTCATCAACGAAGTCAATTTGAGTGACATCGCAAATCTGCGCAAGAGTCTTGTCCGCGCTCATGCCGAGCGTTGGAATACCGATGACCTGCTCATCGGCTTGCAGTTGACTCACTCGGGGCGCTTCTGCCGCCCGAATGACAAGAAACGACTCGAGCCGCAAATCCTATATTCCCATCCGCTGCTCAATAAAAAATTCGGCTTGCCTGATGATTACCCCGTGATGAGCGACGATGATATCGAACGGCTCATCGACGATTACATCCGCGCCGCGAAACTGGCACAAAAAGTAGGCTTCCATTTCGTGGATGTAAAACATTGTCACGGCTATCTCGGACATGAATTTCTCAGCGCTGTGGATCGTGACGGAAAATTCGGCGGCAGTTTCGAAAACCGCACTCGCTTCCTGCGCAAGATCGTGGCAGGCACCCGCGCCGAAGCGCCTGGGTTGGAGATCGGTGTCAGGTTGTCTGCGTATGATTTCATACCGTTCAAGCCTGATGAAAATGGCATTGGAATTCCTGAGACTTTGACCGTGGACGGTAGACCGCAGACCGTCGAACACGGTCTGTCGTCCACAGTCTACCGTCATGCATTTGGCGGCGACGGTTCAGGCGTAGGCATCAACCTGATGGAGCCGCACCAGTTTCTCGGTCAGCTTGAAGCGCTGGGAATTAAATTGGTCAACATCACGGCAGGCAATCCGTATTATGTCCCACACATCCAACGCCCCGCCTTGTTCCCGCCCTCGGATGGATACCAGCCGCCCGAAGATCCGCTCGTAGGTGTAGCGCGCCTCATCAACGCGACAGCAGAGTTGAAGGCGGCGCATCCGAATTTGTGCGTGGTTGGGACGGGCTACTCGTATTTGCAGGAATGGCTGCCGAACGTGGCGCAGAATGTGGTGCGCACAGGCAAAGCGGATTTTGTGGGCATCGGGCGCATGGCGTTGACCTACCCCGAAATATGTGCGGATGTGCTCGAAGGCAAGCCGCTGCAACGTAAACGCATCTGCCGCACGTTCAGCGATTGCACCACTGCCCCGCGCAATGGCATGGTCAGCGGATGTTATCCGTTGGATGAGTTTTATAAGAAACGCCCAGAGGCGGAATTGCTGAAAGAAGTAAAAGGTGAAAAGTGAAATGAAAAATATCCTCCTCGCCACCGATGGGATCTTTCATCCGCCGCTCTTGGGACGGTTGCGCCTTCACAAAATGTTCTCACAGATGGGTGGATTCTCTTTTGAGCACATTTCCTCCTTGGAAAAACTTCCCGCTGACCTCACATCATTTTCTGCGCTGGTTTTGCATTTTCACCACAAGACGATCTCATCTACCACGCTTGAAAAGTTAGACACTTTCGTAAAAAATGGCGGTGGGATTCTCGCCATCCATGCGGCGACCGCGTCTTTCAAACAAACTCTGCCTTATTTCAAAATTCTCGGCGGACGGTTCATCGGGCATGGAGCGGTTGAAAGGTTCAAGGTTGAAAGGGTGAAGGATGGAATCTTTGATGGAATTGATGATTTTGAAGTGCGTGACGAGTTATACATTCACGAACTTGAGCCAGGCATCGAAGTCCATTTCACAGCGAAGCATGAAGGCAAAGATATTCCCGTCGTGTGGACGTATCGCTACAGCAAAGGCAAAGTCTGCTACGCTGTGCCTGGGCATACGAGGGACAGTATGAGAAATAAAACATATCAAGAAATTCTGAAACGTGGGTTGAAATGGGCATGCGAGTAAAAATGTACACACGTAAACAAGTAGACATGTATATCTGTTTACGTGTTTCCTTGTCTACTTTCAAAGAGAAACCATGACTAAACTCAATCTCGCCATCGTCGGTTGCGGTGACATTGCTGGATTTACGGCTATCTTTTCAAGGCTTGTGCCACAGGTACATCTATCCGCTTGCTGTGATGTCAACGCAGAACGAGTGAGGGGGTTTGCGAAACGTCATCGCATATCGCAAGTCTTCACCGATTACAAAGATCTACTTGAAAAATCTTCGACGGACGCGGTTTATCTTGCCGTGCCGCATCATCTTCATTATGAAATGGTCCTCGCGGCGGTGAAGGTGGGCAAACCTGTCTTTGTCGAAAAGCCTCTCACGCGCACGCAAGACGAAGCAAAGCAGCTTATCCAAGAGATCGGAGAGGCGAAAGTCGGCGTGAATTATCAATATCGTTACGACAGCGGATGTTATGCGTTGGCACGCGCTGTTCAATCAGGCACGTTGGGGAAAGTCCACTCGATGAGAATAAACATTCCATGGCATCGCACACAAAAATATTTCGACGGCGCGGCATGGCACAAGACCATCGCCCATGCAGGCGGCGGGACACTCATCACACAAGGCAGTCACTTTTTGGATGTGGCATTGTGGGCGCTGAGCGAGAGTCCCATTTCAGCAATGGGCTATGCAAAGAATCCGCTCTTCGAGGTGGAAGTGGACACACTCGCCCACGGCATCATCGAAACGCGGAGCGGAACATTAATTAGCGTGGTATCCAGCATGGTCGCAGCGACCGAGCAACGGGTCACGATTGAGGCGTATGGCGAGCGGGGTACAGCCATTTATGCAGACCGTCCGCTTCCACACGTCAAATTCATCGGAGCGAACATCAAAAAAGCACGTCCGCCCGAATGGGGTGTTCATGCTTTACAACGCAGTCTCGCAGGGTATGCAAATTGGATTTTGAACGACAAGCCGTTTCTCATTCCCGCAGCGAGTACGTTACCCGTGCTGGCGGCGGTGGATGGGATGTATCGTTCGGCGAACACGAGTCAAAGGTCGAAAGTCGAAAGTCTCTGACCTGCGACCTTTGACCTTTGACTATCGACAACAAGGAGAGCACATGGAAACGAAAACTGAAAAACTAAGTTGGTGGGCAAAGATCGGCTATGGGCTGGGCGATATTTATGGCGGCGGGTCTGGAGTCATCATCAGTTTTTATTACCTGATCTTCCTGACCGATGTGGTGCGCATTGCGCCCGCGCTGGCTGGGACGGTCATCCTCATCAGCAAAATTTACGACAGTATCACCGACCCGTTCGAAGGTCTGATCGCCGACCGAACCCGCACCAAAATGGGACGCCGCCGCCCGTACTTGCTCATCGGCATCCCGCTGATCTTTCTTTCGTTCTTCGCGTTGTATTATCCCTACCAAATGGAATCCGAGACCATGCGCTTTGTCTCGGTGGTGTTGAGTTATTTATTTTTCTCCACCGTGGTTAGCATTGTCATGCTCAACTACAACGCCCTGCATTCCGAGATCACGCTTGATTACAACGAACGTTCTTCTCTCAGTTCCATTCGCATTCTTTTTTCCACGCTTGCTTCCATCGTCGCCGCGCTAGTTCCTTTGGAGATCGTCAAAGCCTTTCCCGATATTCATACGGGCTACATCGTGATGGCGCTTGCCTTCGGCGCGTTCTTCGCCTTGCCGTTCATCGCCACTGTTGCTGCCGTAAAAGAACGCCCTGAGTTTCAGAAACCGCCTGAGCCGTTCGATTGGAAAATGGCATTCATCGAGCCGTTCAAGAATCGCACGTTCGTTTATACGCTCGCCATGTATCTCTTTGCCTTCGTCGCCATCGACACCGTCAGTGTCATCGTGGCGTACTTCGTCAAATATTATCTTTTGCGCAGTGGCGAGGTCAGTTTCGTCAACGGCGCGTTGCTCGTGGCGCAAGTCATCTCGCTTCCGTTCTACGTCGCACTCAGCAAACGCACCAGCAAAGTGCGTGGCTATATCATCGGGCTTGCCATTTGGGGCATCGCAATGATCTTCAGTTTCCTGCTCGCCCCAGGCAATACGTCATTCCTCGTTTACGTTTTTGCGGCGGTTGTCGGGCTCGGCACAGGCGGCGTGGTCGTGATGATCTACGCCATCTTCCCAGACATCCCCGACGTGGACGAACTTCACAGCGGCGAACGGCGCGAAGCGATCTACTCCGCGCTGGTCACGTTCATTCGCAAGTTCAGCTCTGCGCTTGCCATCTTCGCCGTCTCGAACATCATCGGCTGGGCTGGTTACGTTCCGCCCATTCAAGAAACTGTGGATGGCGCGACCAAACTCATCGAACAGACTCAATCCGACACCTTCCTGCTAGTCCTGCGTCTAATGTTCATGCTTCTGCCAATCGTGCTTCTCGCCTTCGCGCTGATCTTCGCCCTGCGCTTCCCGCTCACCCCCGAACTCCATCGCCGCCTCAACAACATCCTTGCCAAACAACGCGCCAACGACCCCGTAGACGAAACCGAAAAACAAGAACTCTCCAAAGTCCTCGTTGGCTGACCTTTGACTTTCAACCTTTGACCTTCGACCCGATTATGACTGTCCACACTCAACCCGACTACCGCATCCGAGCCTCGACTCCCGCCCCGTCAACGCATCCCACCGCGCCAAACCCTGATTCGTTTTCCTCCGAGCCTTTTCTCCCCGACTACGAATCCCGCCGCGCCGCGTTCTTTGAGCACATCCTCAAAAATCCCGCGCCAGAAAATACCAAACCCGCCTGGCACGAACTCGCGCGCCTCGCCGCAGGTGGGACTCCGCATGAAGGCATCTTCCACGCCGCGCTGGACTTCATCGACGCAAGAAAGGATTGCGCGGATTTTGTGCTGCATGGGATATTGAGGTTGTTATATATGGTAGATGGGCGATATTCGAAACTCGATAATTCGAATACTCGAATATCGAAGATTGAATTCTCGAACAACATCCTTGAGCGCGCTCGAACCACCACCCTCTCCTTCAAATACTTCCCCAACGAACCTGGCGTCGACTCGCTCTGCACATGGACGGAGAACCACTACATCCTCTACACCTCCGCCGCTTATCTTGCAGGGCAAATGTTCCCCAACGAAGTCTTCACCAACTCAGGCGAAACGGGCAAGGAGAAAGTGGAACTCAACCGCAAACGGATTCTTCGTTGGCTGGATTTGCGCTTCCACACAGGCTTCAGCGAATGGCTCTCCCACGTCTACTACGATGAAGATCTAACCGCCCTGCTCGCGCTATACGACTTCGCCCACGACAAAGAGATCCGCCGCAAAGCGGAGATGGTCATCCACCTGCTCCTGCTCGACATGGCGCTCAACTCGTTTAGAGGCGTCTTCGGCTCCACCCACGGACGCGCCTACGAGAACACCAAAAAATGGGCATCCAACGAAGGTACAACGGACACGTCCAAGTTATTGTTCGGCATGGGCATCTTCTCCAACTTCGACAACATGTCCGCAATTGCGTTTGCGTTGAGCGGATATCGCGTCCCGAAGGTGATTGAAGAGGTAGGACGAAATTCAATTTCGCCCTACGAAAACCGCCAGCGCATGGGCATCAAACTCGCCGAAATGGAAAAGTGGGGCATCTACCCGAATAACTTCGAAGATGGCATGTTGTATCTCACCCTCGAAGCCTATCTCCATCCGAAAACAATTTCAAACACCACCCGCATGTTCGATACCTGCAACTGGTGGGAAAACTCTTTTCTAAGTCCATTCAAGCCATTCCGCGGATTGTTGAAAACGCTCAACGTGATGGGCGGATTGCCCTTGCTGGCGCGTTTCGTAGAACGCGATGCCTGCCGCAACACCCGCGAAGAAGTCAACATCTACACCTACAAAACGCCTGACTACATGCTGTCCACGGCGCAGGATTATCGTAAAGGTTATGGTGGCGACCAGCAGCATATCTGGCAAGCCACGCTCGGCGCGGACGCAGTCTGCTTCACCACGCATCCTGCCAAGATTGAAGGCGTTACGCCAAATTACTGGGCGGGCAGTGGATTGCTTCCGCGAGCGGCGCAGTATAAAAATGTAGCGGTAATTATTTACAACATCGAGAAAATTCCTGCGTTGTATGTGCCCATCAAACACTTCTTCACTCACGCCTGGTTTCCAAGAGATAAGTTTGACGAGGTTTTAGAGACCAAAGGTTGGATCTTTGCCCGTAAAGGAAAAGGCTACATAGCATTACGTTCACAAAACAAGTATTTTGGGAACATGGAATCTGAAATCCCCTACCTTCCAATGCCAATACGCCAACACGAAGAGGATAAATTACGCGAGGTGATCGTTCCAGGCAAAAAGAATATATGGATTTGCCAAATGGGCTGTGAGGCTGATGATGGGAGATTTTTCGACTTTGTGGAGAAACTCTCCACTGCGGAAATTGCTTTCAGCGGAATGAATGTCGAGTTCCAGTCACCAGGTAACGGGTCAGTTCGATTCGGATGGTCAGGTGGATTCAGCGTGGACGGAGTCGAAATCCGATTACACGATTATCCGAGATATGACAATCCGTTTGTAAAAGCCGAATTCAATACTGATGAGATAGATGTATCAACGGGCAACAATGCATTAAACCTGAATTGGAAAATAATGGAAGATTAGGTCATCCCGTGATTTTGTTGTAAGTAGGACAACGCAGGCGGCTGGTCGTTTATAACCACAATTGAATATATATGACTGGGTATATATCATGTATACAGGTATAAATTCCGGCCTCGTGAAATTGTACCGCAGCTATAGATTCATCTTGGGCATCTTTGCCAATAATTTCAAGAAGATTCAGCCGAATTTGAACCTGTAAATTTCGCTCTCGATTAATCTCGATTCGTTCGACCATAGTATCTACAATCCGCTTCTTAACCAAAAAGACCTCATGTTGCCGCTCAGGTGTCTGAGGAGTAACTGTTTTTAATTCATCTGCACCTGTCTTCAAATCAGCCAGAAATTCCAAGACCTTAGATTCCCAATCTTTCAGAGCATTAATATTTACAGCTTCTCCAAGTGAGTCCAATTCCTTCCTCAGAGTGACTTCTTGAAAAGTAAGTTGGTCCAGTTGTTGTTTCATATCTGAAACAGGAAAAGCACCTTTACGCGCCTGGGTGATCACCCACTGACGCTCAGTCAATACAGCGCCAAGCTCGTTCTGCATCCGCGTTGCCTTCTCAATCAGAGAGGCTTGACTCTCAAGAATTTGGTTCACAAGCTGTCGTGCCTGGCCAAGAAGGTACTCTGGACGATCAATCGCATCACAAATCGTCTGCCAAACGATTTCCTCTGCCTTCTTTGCGCCAATATGCCTGGGGCAATTTGGGGAAGCACTTTCCTTGTGAGCATGACCACAGGAGTAACCACGAACTTTTGTTTTTCGCCGGACCAGTTCACCCTTTCGGTTTCTCCTTGATTTATTGGTTCGGGAGCCCCACTTATGATTGCAATCACAAAAGATTTTTCCACCAATCAGGTAATCATACTTCAGGCTTCTGATCGGGTGAGTTTTCTTGCTTTTCCGCATCCGCAAAAGGGGACAAGTCGGAAAAGGAAACATCCATACGCACAGTGTAAAAGACAAGCGGTGCA
>CAYTDB010000129.1:0-14965 GCA_964436455.1 uncultured Anaerolinea sp.
AGAGCAGGGGACTCATAAGCCCTTGGTCGGGAGTCCAAATCTCCCCCTCGGCACTGATAAAAGCCCGCAAATCTGCGGGTTTTTATTTTGTTTTGTGCGGAAAATTTGCTTTTTCACGGGTTTTCAACTCGCAAATAAGCAACTTCAGTGAGCAGGGGACTCTTCGTCCTTTAACCATGAGTTCAAGCCTCATTGATGGCAAAACAAAGACCGATGGGTTGTGATTTCTCCATTTTTGGAACTACTTCCTTTCAGTAGTCCTTCTGGCCTTTTGCACAATCACAAGATAATCGTGATTATCATAATTTAGATTATCTTATGCTCGGTGTATCGCTTCAATCAAAGATGTGAATTGGGATATTTCCACTTCTCACCAGATCAACAATTATGAGCGCAGGTTTCAGGATGTGGTAGTAGGCTCTTGACGACGAATTGAGTTGACTCATCGCCGCCCGCGTCAGGCTCTGAGGCTTCGATTGCGTAGCACTCAGCGCGGCGCCTTCGTCCTGTAACTTGCAAAATTGCCGTATCTCCCCGACGCGCATATTGGCATTGCAAAAATGGGATGTTTGGATTCAATTTTCGAGAAACGCTTAAGCTGTACTTCGCTCGCTATCTCGATGCGCGCGAATGTGAATTGGGACAAGGCGCGCTGAGAAACTGGTTTAATCAGAACTTCACAAAATGAGTACAATGTACTTGCGATACTTTCCACGAACTTTGGAGAAAGGGAGGGCTCGTGGAATCATTGAAGATACACTGGCTGGGACACCCGCTCATCGAATTAAAAGGGAAACCTGTCAAACTGGAGACGCGCAAAGCCGCGGCTCTGTTCGCCTATCTAAGCCTCAATCCGGGGGAATGTCAAAGAGAAATTCTGGCGACGATGTTCTGGCAGGAGGGAAATCAACAAAAGGCGCTGGCGAATCTACGACGCACCCTCTCTTCGTTGAATAGCAGCCTGCCCGGCTGGATCGAGGCTGACCGCGAATCTATCGCCTTGAAGCGTAACGGCAAACTGTGGGTGGATGTGGATGCTTTTCAACAGTCGCTTTCGCAACTCAAGGAACATGATCATCCCGAAAGTGAAACATGTGATGATTGTCTTACAGTTCTGGAAAAGGCGGCTGACCTTTATCGCGGCGACTTCATGGAGGGATTGAATCTCACAGACGCGCCGACCTTTGACGACTGGCAATTCTTTCAACGGGATGGCTTGCGCCAGAAATTTGCGGATGTGTTGCAGCGCCTCACCTTCGGACGCTCGGGGCTGGGTCAAAGGGACCAGGCAATTCTCCACGCCCGACGCTGGTCCATGCTTGACCGATTGCACGAGCCTGCCTGCCGCGCGTTGATGGATCTGTATGCGCGCTCGGGTCAACGGTCAGCCGCGTTGCATCAGTATGAGGAATTGGCGCGCTTGCTCACCGAGCAGACGGGACAGAAACCAGAGGAGGAAACGCGTCGGTTGTATGAGCAGATAAAGGGGAAGAATGAAGCGAAGCCAGCCGTGGAGTCGTCTGAGTCGCTCACATCATTTCCACTTCTGAAAACAAAACTTTATATCCCAACAGTCCCTGAATCTAGAGTGGCGCGTTCACATTTGCTTGTTCGCCTGGGTGAGGTGGAGAAAAAGGCTTTGACCATCGTCTCCGCGCCGGCTGGATTTGGGAAGACCACGCTACTGGCAGAGTGGATCGCGCAGGTATCGCTGCCAGTTGCCTGGCTTTCGCTCGACAATGGCGACAATGATCCCTATCGTTTTCTATCTTATTTGATCGCCGCACTGGGGAGCATTCACGAAGAAGTCGGACTCGAAGCGCTGCAGATCATGCGGTCGCCGCAACTGGCGCCGCCGCATGTGATCCTTGCTTCACTGCTCAACGACCTGGGGAGCGTTGCCAAACCGTATGTGCTGGCGCTGGACGATTATCAGTTCATCACCGAACATGCCGTGCATGAGGCGATGGCTTACCTGCTAGATCATGTCCCATCGAACATGCACATGGTGATCGCGACGCGCGCCGATCCACCCTTGCAATTGGGACGTTTGCGCGCGCATGGACAGATGATGGAACTGCGCACCCAGGAGTTGCGTTTCACGCCTGAAGAGGCAACGGAGTTTCTGAACGACGTGATGAGGCTTGGTCTTTCGATGAGCGACATCGAAGCGCTTGAGACTCGCACCGAAGGTTGGGTGGTGGGCTTGAAGATGGCGGCTTTATCCCTGCAGGGACATGAGAACGCCAGTGAATTCATTCATGCGTTTTCGGGCAGTCATCGCTATGTGCTGGATTATCTGGTGGAGGAGGTGTTGAAGCGACAGCCAGCACACATCCAAACATTCCTGCTGCATACATCCATCCTGGAAAAGTTGAGCGGTCCTTTGTGTGATGCCTTGATGAGCGAGGAATGGAAGCAATCGGGAGAGAATAGCCAGTCAATTCTCGAGTATCTGGAACGGAGCAATCTCTTCTTGATCTCATTGGACTATGAGCGGATATGGTATCGCTATCATCATTTGTTCGCCGACCTGCTGCGTGCGCGGCTCCCGGTCTCCCTTGACTCACAGGGCATTGCTCAACTACATGCCCGCGCCGCTGACTGGCATGGACAAAACGGCTTGACATTGGAAGCGATTCATCACGCCTCGCTGGCTTCGGACGATGAGAGGCTTGAACGGTTCATCGAACAGAACTATATGGAATTGGTGAGGCGTGGAGAACAGTCTGGGCTGCGTTCCTGGACAGGCAAGTTAAACAAGGAATTGGTACATCGCCGGCCCTGGTTGTGTATTTACGAGGCGTACAGCCACTCCTGGTTTGGGGAATTGGATGAAGCTGAACAATTGTTGGAAGAGGCAGAGAAGCATATTCGATCCGGAGTTTCGGCTCCCGACGCTCATGCAATGCAGGTATATCATGCCTACGTCAATAGCCGGGTTACCGCCATGCGCGGGGACCTGCCTCATGCCATTGAACTTTGTCTTGCAGTTCGCGAACATGCCCCTGCCGAGAATCTCGCTCTGCACTTGGATGGTTGTATCACACTTGGATATGAATACTTTCTGAATGGTGATTACGCCAATGCCATCCCGGTCTTGAACGAGACAATTCGATTGGGCAAAGCCGTTGGCGCCGTTATCAATACCGTTGCCGCATCCTGCGTCCTGGCGCGACTGTATGCAAATCAGGGTCTGTTGAGGAAAGCACATGAAATGTACCAGATGGCGGCACAATCCATCCCTGAGGGAGGCGGGCAACATCTTGGCGCCAGATCTCTGGTAGAAATTGGAATTGCAGATGTGCTACGTGATTGGAATGAACTGGATGCCGCTCTGGTTCACTTGAGGCGAGGCTTGGATATGCTTCCCTGGTGGGGTAAGGCAGACGATTTGGCTCTGGCTCATATCACTCTGGCACGAATTCATCTGGCTCGAGCGAACATCAATGAGGCTGTGGGAGCCGTAGAAAAAGCGACTCAATTCATTCAAACAAGGGGTGCCTTCCCGGAAGCCCGCAAAGCAGTGGAATTTGCCCAAGTGAAATTATGGCTGGCTCAGGGTGACATGCAGTCAGCAAACCGCTGGGTCGCGTCTCTTCAAGCGCGCTTAAGCTCGGAAAATCCCTTCGGATTTGAACATGAATTGACTCATATCGCCCAGGCGCGGGTATTGATCGCTCAGAATAAATCCAATGAAGCCATCGGCATGTTGTCACACTTGGAGGAATCCGCCCAAGTGGCCGGGAGGAAGGGCAGGCACATCGAGATCTTAATCCTCAAAGCGTTGGCGCTACAGGCGACAGGGGACACCGAACAAGCTGATATCGCCTTGACGAAAAGTCTGACCCTGGCTGAACCTGAGGGTTATATGCGAATCTTCATGGACGAGGGGGAACCAATGATCCAGTTACTAGCGAGGCTAAAAACATCCAAACTGACGCCGCCATTAAGAGCTTATGTAAATCGATTGCTGGAAACATCAGCTCCAGACTGAAAATGTTTCTTCGAAACTCATAGAATCTTTTATTGCGCCCGTAACGGTTTCGTAACGGGCATTTTTTATGATGAGCATAATTCGATAAACCCCGATCACTTTGAGCCAACCTGTTTTACCTCTATGGTCTGGAGGCTATGCCCATGAAATCGCGATTTCCCATCTGTTATTTTGCCGCCATCCTGAGCGCTATTCTCTATATTGCCTGCGTAATCGCTGCTTACTTACAATATCCGAAACCCTTTTCCCTTCGCCAAAATTGGCTTAGCGATCTCGGCAATCAGATCGTCAACCCTCGAGGCGCCGCGTTCTATAACGTGGGTGTAATCCTGACTTCCCTTTTGCTGGCAGTCTGGTTTGTAGGATTATCCCAGTGGAGGTTGAAGCAGAACACTGCCAACCAAAGATTGCTGACAATTGCCCAGATCGCGGGAATCATAGCGACCTTTGCATTGATCATGAGCGCGCTCAACCCGATCGACAAGCCGGCGGTTCATGCCCTCTGGTCACAAATCCATTTCATTTTGTCTGGAATTGGGTTTGGATTTTCAGTTACAGCGCTCCGATATCACCGGAGCTTTTCCAATCAAATCTTGTATTTGGGAATTTGGGCGTCCATACTGCCCTTTCTGATGTACACCCTGGGCAAGGGTCAAACCTATTGGATGGAATGGGTCGCGGTGGGATCCTTTATCATCTACATCCTTGCCGTTGGAACAACAACGCGGTTTTTCGTACTTTCGGCTGGCCCAACTTCCTTATAGGGTGTGACTTTTCAACAACCAGTACGGACTTTCCTGGTCGGTTTCGCTTTTGTCGCGCCACCGGCTTGCATACAACATCTAAAAAACCCAAGTTTTTATGATGAATTAATTAATGAAAGTAACCCTACAATGACAGATAAGCTTTTGCTCTCGTGCGGCATACTCGCCTCGCTGCTTTACCTGGGGGTGGATCTCTGGGCTGGAAAACTTCTCAACGGCTACAGCTTCTCCGCCCAGTCAATGGGCGAATTGGGCGCAGCGGGCTCACCAACACGGCAACTCGTCATTGTCCTTACCCTTGCGGCAAGCACCTGCATGATTATTTTCGGGGTTGGCGTCTGGCAGACATCGGCATCAACGATCCTGCCGCGCATCGTCGCCGGATTAGTCATCGGCAATGCGGTTGCTGGACTGATTGCCACCCTTTTCTTCCCGAACCGATTCGGAGTCCGGCCAGAATTCGGTACCCCTGGTGTTCTGGTTATGTTCCTCAGCGTCTTGTGTTTTGTGCTGGCAATGGTCTTCGGGGCGTTCGCGTTCCACGGCTGGATGCGCGTCCTGTCCATCGCAATACCGGTTGCCTACGTCCTTCTGGCGATCTTGCGTTTTGTCACTGCTGCATCTTCCACGTTCGGTGCCACCGTTTTGATCGGCACACAGGAACGGACCATGGGCTACAGTTTCCTGGCTTGGGTGACTGCCTTGGCGATCTACCTGCTGATATCCAATAGAGCAGGGGACTTGGTAAATGGCAGTTGAAAGGAATTTCCATTTTTTTACTTGTGTTCAGCGACCATTCGATAACTCATCCTGTGGAACGAGCCCTGTAACACTTCTGTAACGCCGGAGGATTATGTTAGGGGCAGATTGAGATCAAAAAAGAAAGGAATAAATCATGGAAACCAACAGTACTTCCTCCTCAAATAAGACTTTCGCCTGCGAAACCTGCCCCACACGTAAAAAAGCAGAAGCCAATCCCAGATCCTTTATGGCGCGGTTGTGGCGCTGGCACACCGGTTGGTGTCCCGGTTGGAAAGCCTATCAGGCATATCTAACTCAACAGGTCAAACAATAAGAAAGAGTTCGAAATGTCCCAAACAACACAGACACCGACCGTTCCTCCCTTCGTCACTCAGACCATGAAATTCGTGTTGCGTTCCCCGATGCACGAGATGGTCAGCAAAACTGTCCTGTTGATCACTTTCACCGGGCGCAAGAGCGGCAAGACTTACACAACCCCGGTTGACTACTCTCGAGACGGCGACCAGGTGTACATCTTCACCCATGCAAACTGGTGGAAAAACCTATGCGGCGGCGCGCCGGTCACATTACGAATCCAGGGCCGGGAATTCCAGGGACTGGCAGAGCCAATCGCCGAGGACAAGTGCGCCGTCGCAGCCGGTCTGACAGTGCATCTGCGGAAGGTGCCGTCTGACGCCAGGTTCTACGGTGTGACCTTCGACGACCATGGGAATCCAAGAGCAGAAGAAGTGGAGAAGGCTGTGCAGACTGTCGTGATGATCCGTATGCGACTCTGCTGATTTCCGCAATGAGGAGAAAAACATGAAAACTCAAATCGCTGGTTCAAACGGGATGGCACGTGTCGTGCCCGCACATGGTGGCAGGATTCGCGACTGGCAGCGCTGGGCGCCGTACGCGGCAATTGCGTGGTCGCTGATCTACGCCGTGTTAAGGATCTATTGGGCGGTTAGCGGACGCGGATTCCCGTATTCGCCCGAAGCCATGTCCAACCGTATGGGTCCGGTGGTTGGACAGTTGGGACCAGTCGCGGCTTGGATCGTTGTGATCCTGGCAGGGATTCCCGCCGCGATGTTGGGAACGGCAATGCTGCGCGGGGTGCGAGGCAGGGCGCTCCGGCCTCTCCTCATCACTGCTGGAGCGGCGCTCGCGGGAGTTCTCCTGCTGTTCATGGCTGATCTCACTTTGCTGGAAATGCTTGGTTACGTCCCGTATGCCATCGTTGGGTTGTTCACAGGCGGCAGGGTCAGCCAGATCTATTTGGATACTTTGGCTCAAATCAAGTGGCTCATCTCACACCAATTGTTCTGTCTCGTCGGCGGGTCTCTCTGGCTGGCGTCGACAATCCGCTATGCATGCTTAAGCGGAGATGTCTGCCTGTATTGCGGCCGCGGGGATGGGCAGGAGGGATGGACAAGCCCGGATAAAGCCGCGCGCTGGAGCCGGATCGCTGTGTATGTGGCGATGGCTGTGCCATTCTTCTACGCTTTCACCCGTTACGCCTGGGCGTTGGGTTTCCCGCTGGGGATGAGCGAAGAGTACTGGCGTGCGGGTCAGGAGAAGGGGCTTTGGGTTGCGGGACTCTTCCTGGCGAACTTCGGATTGGTGGGAGCGCTCCTCATGCTCGGATTGGTGCAGCGCTGGGGCGAAGTGTTCCCGCGTTGGATGATTGGCATTGCTGGACGCCGGGTCCCTATCACGCTGGCGGTGGTCCCAGCCGCGATCGTATCGGTGTTGGTGTTCGTGGGCGGCATTGCAATATGGTCCGACTTACCCCAGATGATCACCGATTTGGTGGCTGCCGGGGGAAAGGAAAGAACAATCAGCGGGGGAATCCTCTTCCATGTCGGTCCCACCCTGCTGTTTCCGGTTTGGGGCGTCGCGCTTGCGGTGGCGATGCTGGGCTACTATTTCCGGCGGCGCGGTCCGTGCAGCGTGTGTGGTCGCGGCGGGTAGTTTCACGGTAAGGAGGAGACATGAAAATTTTGGATTTAATCAAACGACATCCGCTGTTGACTTACTTAACCCTGACGTTCGCGATCTCATGAGGTGGCATGTTCATCGCAGTCCGTCTTGCGGGAATTCCAGTCAATGAAGACCAATCCGCGATGCTGTTAGTGTTTGCATATATTGCAATGCTTGCAGGTCCCAGCGTGGCAGGTATTTTGCTAACTGGCATTCTCGATGAAAAGGCCGGCTTGCGCGAGTATTCATCCCGATTACTCAAGTGGCGGGTAAGTGTGCGCTGGTACGTGGTAGCGCTACTGACCGCCCCGTTCTTGATTGCCGTGGTGCTTCTCACGCTCTCGCTCATCTCCCCTGAGTTCATCCCTCGCTTGTTCGTCGAGGAAGACAAGGCATTCCATCTGCAGTTCAGCCTTGTAACGGGACTTATGGTCGGCGTCTTCGAGGAGCTCGGCTGGACAGGGTTCGCTGTGCCCCGGATGAGGTCGCGCTATGGTGTCCTTAAGACAGGGCTTATCGTAGGTTTCCTGTTCGCCGTATGGAACTTCCCTGTGGTCTTTGGGGTGAGTTCTGCCACCTCCACAGCCGGAGCGCTTCCGATGGTTATCTACATGCCTGCTGTTCTCTTCACCTGGCTGCCGACCTGCCGCGTGCTCATGGTATGGGTCTACGACCGTACCGGGAGCCTGTTTGTGGCGATGCTCTTGCACGCGAGTCTCATCGCGTTCTGGAGAATCTTCACGCCTCTGACGCTGACAGGAACAACTCTTGTAATCTATTACCTCGTCTTCACTGCAGCGATGTGGATCGTCATTGCAGGGATGATGAGATTACAAACCACGTCTCGGTCCGTGCGAGGCGGTCTATCTGTTGGAATCCCCAACCAGGAAGGAAATCGAACATGATCAACATCTTTCAAAAACAACATGGAATGAACATCGTGGGACAGGGAGGCAAGATCATCCTTTTCATGCTGCCGTCCTTGATCGCAGCCATTTGGGGTCACAAGTCTTTGCCTGCTGTTGCGGCATTGCCGGATAACATCGGCTTTGTCAGGTTCCTGGGATATGTGTTGCTGATCCCGGGGCTGATCCTGTGGGGATCGGCGGTGGTCCAATTATTGACGGGCTTTTCCAAAGAGAAACTGGTGACCACCGGTGCATATGGTGTCGTCCGCAATCCCATCTATTGCAGTGTGACGTTCTTTATCATGCCCGCCATCGCATTGATGACATTAACCTGGGTGTATTTCCTTGTTTCGGTCTTTTTGTATGTTGGTGTAATGATCTTCATCGGCACGGAGGAGCGGCAACTCACGAACGCATTTGGCAAGGACTATGAAGATTATGTAGCCAGAGTCGATCGGCTGGTTCCGTTCAAGAAACCTTGATGATCAATATGGAGCGGAACAGTGAACAAAAACAAACTCGTTCTCGGATCGTTATTCGTTGGCGCTGGCTTGGTGCTGACCTGCAAACTCTTCGCGACGACTGCCCCTGCCAAACCCGTTCGTGAAAACGTATCCTATGATGCCATTGACGCATATGTCAAAGCGCAAATGCAGCGACTGCACATCCCCGGCGCGTCGCTCGCCATCATTGAAGGCGACAAGATCGTTCATCTGCGCGGCTTTGGCAAAGCCCGCCCAGGGGGTGAAATGCCAACCCCGCAGACACCCTTCTTCATCGGCTCGATTACGAAGTCCATCACGGCTCTGGCGGTGATGCAATTGATCGAAGCCGGTAAAGTGGAATTAGATGCCCCGGTTCAACGGTACCTGCCCTGGTTCCGAGTCGCCGATCCGCAGATATCCGCTCAGATCACGGTACGTCACCTGCTCAACCAGACCAGCGGCATGCCATTTCTCGCCTCCGAAATAGCCCTCTCTAATTTCGATGATCGTCCGGATGCAATCGAGCGTCAGGTGCGGGCTTTATCCACGCTCAAGATCAGCCGTCCGGTTGGCTCGGAGGTCGAGTACAGCAATTTCAATTACAACATCTTGGGGTTGATCGTCGAGAGGGTCAGCGGTGAATCATACGCCGATTACATTCAACACCATATCTTTGATCCGCTGGAGATGCGCCACAGTTACACACGCAAAGCGGAGGCGCAGAAGGATGGCTTGGCTGTCGGATATCGCCAATGGTTCAGCCTTCCCTTCCCTGCGCCGGATTGGCTCGTTCCACGCGGATCGCTTCCATCGGGGCAACTGATCTCGTGTGCAGAAGACATGGCGCACTATCTGATCGCCCACCTCAATGGAGGTCGCTATGGCGGCAGGCAAATCCTATCCAGCGCTGGCATTGAAGAAACGCACCGCGGGGTGAAGGAGTTCAAAATGGGGGATCTATCGGGCGGCTTTTACGGCATGGGATGGTTCGACACAAAGATGGACAACACAAAGATCGTCTCGCATGGCGGCAACACTCCCGACTTCTCAGCCTACATGGCGCTTCTGCCCGAGCACAAGAGAGGCGTGATTCTGCTCCTCAACGCAGACCCTTATGGCCTGCCCTTCGTGACAGATGAAGTCGGGGCAGGCATGGCTGTCCTTCTCGCAGACCAACAACCCCCGCCGATCCAACTGGACTTCATCAAATGGATCATGCGACTCCTGCCGCTCATCCCACTTCTTCAGTTCGCGGACGTTTTCTCTACAACAAGAAAGTTACGCCGCTGGAAGAACGACGCATCGCTTCGCCCGACCCGCAGCCTGATCCTGCAACGACAGATTCTTCTTCCGCTGATTCCGAATCTGTCGCTCGCGGCGTTCGTGATGTATCTGCGGTCGAGCGGCTTGATCCGTTTTCTGAACCTCTTCATGCCCGACCTTGCCTGGACTGCCCGCATCAGCGGTACCTTCGCAGGGATTTGGGTGTTCGTGCGCACCGGGCTGATTCTTCAAGCGCTACGCAAACCGCGCTCCTGAAATTCTAAAAGGAGAGTCTACAATGATCGTCAAGGAAAACATCACTGAACTGCTCGACATCTATCGCGACGCGATTCGGGCAAAGAGTCCAAAGTCACTTGAGATGTGGCAGAAGAATCGCAAAGTCATGCCTGCGGGGGTGGGGAGTCTCTTCCGGCTGGCGGACCCGTTTCCGATGGTCATAAAAGAGGCGAGAGGCGCGCGAGTCTGGGACGCGGATGACAATGAATACCTGGATTTCATGCTGGGGTTCTCGGTCATGATTCTCGGTAACACACCGCAGGAGGTCCAGGAAGCGATCATCGAGGCGTTGCCGCGCGGGACTCATTATGGGCAATGCCATGAGCACGAGTACGCGTTTGCCAGGTTGTTTTGTGACATGGTGCCGGGCGTCGAAAAAGTGACGTTCTGCAACTCAGGCACGGAAGCGACCATGTACACATTGCGGTTGGCGCGTGCTGCAACAGGGCGTCCCCTGATCGCAAAGTTCGAGGGCGGCTATCACGGGACTCATGACCTTCTGGCTGTCAGCTTTGGTCGTCCGGGACCAACTGCCGATCAGTGTGGACCCGTCGAGGATCCCGCCACAATCTCCGAGAGTCCCGGGCTGGCTGAGGGAGCGTGGAGGGACACGATCGTCCTGCCTTTCAACCACCCGGCGGCGTTCGACAAAATCCGTCGTCACGCAGACCAACTGGCGGGCGTGATCATCGAGCCGGTGCAGGGCGCGGCTGGCGCAATTCCGGTTGATAAGGAATTCCTCTTGGAGTTGCGCAGGATCACACGCCAGATCGGAGCCTTCCTCATCTTCGATGAAGTGATCACCGGCTTCCGTTTGGCTCCGGGCGGGGCGCAGGAGTTTTACGGTGTCATCCCGGATGTGAGCGCATTCGGCAAAGTTGCAGGCGGCGGACTTCCCTTTGGGGCGGTGGGTGGAACGGCTGAGACAATGCGCCTCATGGAATACGATTCCGAGCCGGGTTCCATCCTCATGGCTGGGACATTCAACGGCAGCCCAATCGTGACCGCGGCAGGGACGGCTGTACTTCGCCGCCTCCAACAGGAACCGCAACTCTATGCGCGAATGAACGCCATGGGCGATCGCTTTCGGAATGAGATCAACCAGTTTGCACAGGATAAGGATTATCCCGCCATAGCAACAGGCGTCGGTTCGATATTTTGGATGCACGCCTCGCGCGGACCGATCAACAGCATCCGGGATGTGCGTCAGGCGGTCCGCTTCGTCAGTCCAGGTTTGAGACTTCTGTACCGAAAGAACGAACTTCATATCCCGCCGAATCATGGCTTCATATGCACCGAGCATACAGACGAGGACATCACTCGACTGATCGAGACCCATAAAACCGCGATGGAGGAATTGCGGGCGCAAGGTGTGTGGTGAGGCGGTCACATCTTTCAATCTTATACCGAGGAACCATGAACAATAAAACCACTCTCTATCATGTCGTTGATTTTCCACCGGAGCGCTGCGGCATGGCGGCTTTCCAGGAACTTAAAGCAGGCAGACATTGCATGTACGCTTTGCTCGAAGTGGATGTCACGGTCGCGCGCAAATTCATCGAGGACTACAAAATGAAAACCGGCGAGCAGCTATCCTTCACCGGCTACTTGATCTCATGTCTTGCCCGCGCCGTGGATGCAGACAAGACAGTGCAGTCCTACCGGAAGGGCAGCAAACATTTGGTCATGTTCGATGATGTGGATGTTGGGTTCATGATCGAAATGAAGAAAGGGGAAAAACGCTTCCTGACGGGACGTGTCATCCGGGCGGCGAACCGCAAGAACTTCTGGGAGATCAACCAGGAGATCCGCGCGGTGCAATCCAGCCAGGTGCTCTCGGATGCGGAGAAGGACTCCTGGTTCCGTTCCGCCATGTTGCTTCCGTGGCCCCTATCAAACCTATTCAAATCTTTCTTCCGTATGATCCAACGCCGCGATCCGACAATTGTTACTTCGATGGCTGGCACGGTTGGGATTTCCTCGGTTGGGATGTTTGGCAAGGGTCATGCCGGTTGGGGGATTTCCAACGGCTCGCACTCGCTCGACCTGATCGCGGGTGGAACCGCCCCGAAATTGGCGGAAGTGGACGGGCGGATCGAGTCGCGCGACATCCTCAGCCTGACCATCATCTTCGACCACGATGTCATTGACGGGGCTCCGGCAACGAGGTTCACGCGGAGGTTGATTGAGTTAATCGAAAGTGGATACGGGCTGGAGGAGGATCAGGCTCCAGCAATGTCTCGACTGCCGCAGTCGAATAATATTTTGGGCAGCCCTAGGTTGTGAACTGGAGAATATTCTGTGGAAATCCCCATCATGCTTATCGCCTTCTCCGCCCCATCCATCCTCTACATTGGCATACTCGCCATTCGGAGAGTTCCGTTTTCTGAGTCAAGAAGGAATGTTGGCTGGATGTTATGTAAATGGTCGGATGTTTTGCAGGCTCTCGGCATATTTGTCGTTCTTGCGCTGATTTCTTTCTTCGTGCTGAAATTCATTCCCAGTCAATTACTCAATTCCTCCTCCCAATATGCAGGACAATCCTTGTCTGTTCGGTCTATCCTAGCCGCTTTGGCTAATGAGGCCTTTTATGTTGCCTTGGGCGAAGAGATATTTTTCCGCGGCTTCCTTGGAAATTGGTTGTTTCGACGAATCGGATTTCGCTTGGGTAACCTGATCCAAGCCACTATTTTTCTCCTACCCCATTTGCTCCTTCTTAATATCAGCTCCGCAATTTGGCCCGTATTTATCGTTCAACTTTGCGCCGGATGGCTTCAAGGCTGGTTGCTATACAAATCAAAGAGCATTTTTCCCGGTTGGCGTGTCCACACCGCCAGTAATTTGGCGAGCGCCATTTCGATCATGGCATGAGTACGGGCTATCCAACACCGGCTCCAGTTGACGAATAAGTTGTCAGCAATGTAATAACAGGAGAGATCATGAACAAAATTCTCTTTAGAAAAGGGAGCGGGATAACCCGTATCGTGCCCGCTCGTAGTGGATGGGTTCGCGACTGGCTGCGCTGGGCGCCGTACGCGGCGATTGTGTGGTCGCTGGTCTATGCCGCGCTGGGGGGCTACTGGATGGTGAGCGGGCGCGGGTTCCCTTACACCACTGAAACCGCCTCTGACAGTTTGGGTCCGCTACTTGGACGGTTCGGATCGGGCGCGGCCTGGATCGTTGTGATTTTGGCAGGGATTCCCGCGGCAATCATGGGAACGGCGATGCTGCGCGGGGTGCGAGGCAGGGTACTCCGGTCCCTCTTAATCACTGCCGGAGTACTGCTCGCCGGGATCCTCCTGCTACTCATGACCAGCCTCAACCTGCTGGTTCTGCTCGGTTATATCCCCTATGCCGTCTTTGGTCTCTTCACTGGCTCAGAAGTCAGCCAGCGCGTGCTGGAGGCATGGACGCAATGGGCGACAATCCACCAAGTGCCGTGTCTCATCGGCGGTTTTTTCTGGCTGGCGGCTATCGTCTGTTACACCCGCCGGAGCGGGGACGCCTGCCTGTACTGCGGTCGTCGAGACGGCTTGGAGGGGGGGACGAGCCCGAACCAAGCCGCCCGCTGGGGCCGGATCGCCGTCTTTGTGGGGATGGTGGCGCCAGTCTTCTACGCCCTCACCCGTTACGCCTGGGCGCTGGGCATTCCGCTGGGGATGAGCGAGGAGTACCTGCGCCACGGTCAAGAGAGTGGGATGTGGATCTCAGGATTGTTCTTGGCGACCTTTGGCTTGATGGGAGCCTTCCTGATGCTTGGCTTGCTGCAACGCTGGGGTGAGGTATTCCCGCGCTGGATGATTGGTTTGTCCGGGCGCCGCGTCCCCATCGCGTTGGCAGTAGTCCCAGCCTCGCTCGCATCGGTGTTGCTGATTGTGGGGGGCATCGGGATCTGGGCCGGATTAAGCCAGATGGTCACGAATGCGTCGGCCGCTGGAGTAGATGGCATGGGACTCGTCGAGGAAATCACCTTCCAGCTCGGCCCCACCTTACTGTTCCCGGTTTGGGGCCTGGCACTCGCGGTGGCCACGTTGGGCTACTACTACCGGCGGCGCGGTCCGTGCAGTGTGTGTGGTCGTGGGGTAAATTCATCAACCCCGCTGCTTGGCGTGCGTGCTAATGAGTCGCCCATCACATAGTTAGGCCCTGACCGAATCTATTCACACTCGTAAGGAGATTTTCCAAAATGGACATCCCACGAATATTTAACATCACTGAAAGTGCTCATCGCATCCACAACCCGATCACACCTGAAAAGCTCGCCACTCTCGGCGCGGCGCTACGTCTGGAATCGGGGGCCCGAGTGCTCGACCTCGGCAGCGGTTCGGGGGAGATGCTGTGCACCTGGGCACGCGATCACGGCGTCATCGGCACCGGCATCGACATGAGCCAGTTGTTCACCGAGCAAGCGAAACTCCGTGCTGAAGAACTCGGCGTCGCCCATCAAGTCAAGTTCATCCATGGCGATGCTGCCGGCTATGTCTCTGACGAGAAGGCCAGTGTGGCAGCCTGTGTCGGTGCCACTTG
>CAYTDB010000130.1:0-14808 GCA_964436455.1 uncultured Anaerolinea sp.
GGTTATCATCGTTTCGAGCATTTCCGCTTGCAGGTGCTGGTTGAACATGGTAACTCACCAGCTCCTTACCCACAAATCTGATGAGAACCCAAATTGTTGGGCTGCCAAAATTTGAACTTAAGCGTGGTTATGTTACACTTGCACTACTCCATTTCGGTTTGGAGATACTCATGCCCCGCCCCCAGGTTGTTGCTCCAACATACGAGCAAGTAATTGAGAAAATCCTGCGCGAAGCGTCCGCGCCGATGCCAGTTTTGGAACTGGCGCAGAAGATTTCTGCCGCGCGTCCCTCCACCGCCAAAGACCCGGTAAAGGCAGCAGAGAAGAAAATCAGGGAAGCCGTTGGGCGGCAATTGGTCTATCTGGATTCCAAGACCATCCTGCCGCTGTGGGTCGCATGGCAGGGTGTCCGCTTTCGCCTCGTCTTGAGTCGCAAAGAAGTAAACAAGGGATTTATTGATGTTGGTATTGCGCTTTCTTTTTATCTGCGAAGCGGATTTAACCTGGCGAGCGGGAAGCGATGAAACTGCCGAAGAGGAAGGGGAAGAAGCGGAAGCGATCATTCCGCTCGAAGAACAGATCGAAAATTTCTGGGACGTCCGCGTTCCGCTGGAAGGATTTGCCGTGTCCATTCGTCCGCCCGCCATTGAGACGCCACTACTGAAAAGATTGGGCGAGGCGAATTTTGTCCCTGAGCCAGGGCTGCAAAGCGTGTTATCTGGCGCGTATCGGGTAATAGGTCAAAAAGCAATTCAAACAGCATTTACAGATACAACCGAGGAATCGTGATGGTGACGGCATGCTGGCGGAAAGTTTGGAGAAACAGGCAAGGTCTATAAGGATGCATTGGGTGAAATCGTCTGATCTGATTTTTTTGTTGCATTAATTTGCCATTTATGGCATAATAATTACATGAAATTTGAAAATCTCCTTTCTCTGGTGGGAGACCAACCTATTTTTGAAACAGGCTTACTACTTGTTGGGAATGTGGATCCCAACGATGTCCGTCGTCAACTCTCACGTTGGACGCGTGCAGGCAAGATTCGTCAACTGCGTCGCGGACTTTATGCTTTCGCGCCTCCCCACATTAAAGCCGTACCACATCCATTTTTTACTGCCAACTCACTGGTCACTGGCTCCTATGTCAGCGGGACATCAGCCCTGGCATATTATGGCTTGATCCCTGAATATGTGCCCCGCACTTTCAGTGTGACATTATCGCGTCCTTCGCAATGGGACGGCGGGTTCGTCTTTCAGCATCTTGCTCTTCACTTATTCTTTGGCTATCAGTCGATTGAAGTTGCCAGAGGACAGTTTGCTTTCATTGCCCAACCTGAAAAAGCGATTCTGGATCTCGCCCACTTAACGCCGAACTCAGATTCGAAAGAATATCTTACACAACTCCGACTGCAAAATCTGGAAAGGCTGGATTTGAAACGGTTACGGGAATTTGCAGAGCGTGCAGATAAACCCAAGTGGAAACGAGTTGCCAGTCAAGTTGCATCATTGGCATTACAGGAAGAAGCTGAATACAAGGAGTTACTGTGAAGGAATATCTGGCAGCATTGATTCGACCAGTTCAGAATCCAAACGAGGCGCGCAACCTGACACGGGAATATTTACAGGCACTGATCTTACAAAGCTTGCAGCGAGCAGGCGCTATGACCGCACTTGCTTTTCATGGTGGCACAGCACTGCGATTTCTTTTCTCACTCCCACGATTTTCCGAAGATTTGGATTTTTCTCTTGAGGGACACCCCACCACCTATGATTTCCGCGCATACCTGCAATCCATTCGGAAAGATTTGGAGGTGCAGGGCTATACCATCACGCTCAAAGTGAATGATGGAAAAACGGTCCACAGTGCCTTTGTACGTTTTCCCAATCTTTTGTTTGAATTGAGCCTATCTCCCCATCAGGATGAAATTCTGGCTGTGAAAATTGAAGTTGACACCAACCCGCCTGCTGGAGCCAGACTGGCAACTTCGCTGGTCCGCCGCCATGTATTACTTAATCTACAGCATCACGATCCGTCATCCCTGCTGGCTGGAAAACTCCATGCGATTTTGCAGAGACCTTATTTCAAAGGGCGTGACCTGTACGATATCATGTGGTATTTAAGCGACAGGGAATGGCCTGTTCCCAATTTAGACTTGCTCAACAATGCGCTGAAGCAAACCAGTTGGTCTGGAGAAACTTTATCGTTACAAAACTGGCGTAAAGTAGTGAGCAAGAAAATCGAATCCACACCTTGGGAACAGGCTGTGGATGATGTCCGTCCATTTATCGCATTGCCAGATGATCTTGAACTACTAACAAGAGAGAATTTACTTAATCTTCTCAAATAGCTTGTTTGTTACACAGCCAAAACGATACATTCAGCGCGGCATATATCATGTTACGGCTATAAGTGTAGACCAGCGGCTGTGGCATAAGTGAATTGAGATAAGATTGCTCCATCCAGAAATGAATGGGGCGATTTTTATCGCCCTCAGTTGGGCGGAAAATTTTCATCCATTACCATGTGCGGAAAGACTCCATGATTGATTCGATTGTTTTATCAATCACCTCGTCCGTATGCACGATCGAAATGAACCCCGCCTCAAACTGTGATGGCGCAAGATAGACTCCATTTTCCAACATCTTCTGGAAGAACTTCGCAAACCGCGCTTTATCCGCCACCTTGACCGTGTTCCAGCCAACGGGCTTGGTCTCGCTAAAGAATGTCGTGAACATCGTGCCGACGCGCGTCTGCTGGATCGGGATACCTGCGCGTTTCGCCGCCGACGCGATGCCCGCTTCCAACCGACCCGCGGCCTGCCCCAGTTTTATCCATACGTTATCTCCCCGAATCAGACTCAACGCCGCGATCCCCGCCGACATCGCCAGCGGATTGCCCGAAAGCGTCCCCGCCTGATACATCGGTCCGAGCGGCGCGACCAATTGCATGATCTCCCGCTTCCCGCCATACGCGCCGACGGGAAGTCCGCCGCCAATGACCTTGCCCAGCGTGGTCAGGTCTGGCTTGATGTTGTACAGAGTCTGCGCGCCGCCCTTGTGAACTCGGAAACCTGTCATCACTTCATCGAAGATCAGAACCGCGCCGTACTCGGTGGTCAGTTTTCGCAAGCCTTCGAGAAAACCAGACAACGGCGGCACAACACCCATATTCCCAGCCACAGGTTCAACGATGATGCCCGCGATCTGGTTGGGATATTTTTTAAACAACGCTTCGACAGATTCCAGATCGTTGAATTGGGCAACCAGCGTATCCGCCGCGACCGCGTTCGGTACACCAGGCGAGTCGGGTAGACCCAAAGTTGCCACGCCCGAACCAGCCTGCACCAGCAGCATATCCGCATGACCATGGTAGCAACCATCGAACTTGATGATCTTCTCGCGTTTAGTGTAGGCCCGCGCCAGTCGCAACGCGGACATGGTCGCTTCGGTGCCTGAATTGACGAAGCGGATCATCTCGATATTTGGCATGAACTCCATGATGCTCTTCGCCAGTTCAATTTCCAACGGGCTGGGCGCGCCGTAGGATGTTCCCATCAATGCGGCTTCCTGGATGGCTTTCACCACGTCAGGATGGGCGTGTCCTGTGACGAGCGGTCCCCACGACAGAACATAGTCAATGTAGCGGTTGCCGTCCACGTCGAAGAGATAAGGTCCTTCACCGCGCGCGATGAAGAGCGGTTGTCCACCGACGGTGCGAAAGGCGCGCACGGGAGAATTCACGCCGCCAGGGAAGAGAGTTTGTGCTTCTTGAAAGAGAGAGATGGATTTGGTGATGTTCATGAGTTCCTCGCGAGTAGAGAATAGACGACTGGAGATCAGAGAGTAGTCGATGTAGGAGCGAGACTATTCTCTACCCGTCTACACTCTGGTAACTTGTTCACAGCCACTTCGCCGCGTCGAGCGCGTGATAGGTGACGATCAAATCCGCTCCCGCCCGCTTCATAGCGATCAGCATCTCCAATGTGACCCGCGCTTCGTCCAGCCAGCCCTGCCCAGCCGCCGCCTTGACCATCGCGTATTCCCCGCTTACGTTATATGCCGCCATCGGCATTTCGGGAAAGGTCTCCTTCACCGCGCGGATCACATCCAGATACGCCAGCGCGGGCTTGACCATGATCATATCTGCGCCTTCTTCCACATCTAGCGCAACCTCACGCAACGCCTCGCGCACATTGGCGGGATCCATCTGGTGTGATTTGCGGTCGCCAAATTTAGGAGCGCCCTGCGCGGCCTCGCGAAACGGTCCGTAAAATGCCGAGGCATATTTCACCGCATAGGACAGGATCGGGAGATTGATAAATCCCGTCTCATCCAGCCCCATGCGGATCGCCGCCACCATGCCATCCATCATACAACTGGGGGCAACCATATCCGCTCCGCATTCCGCATGAGAAATCGCCACCTTCGCCAGCACATCCAGCGTTTCATCGTTCAGCACATATCCTTCGGGCAATCCCACTCGAAAATATTCGCCCGTGTTCAAAATGCCGCAATGACCGTGATCGGTGTATTCGCACAGACAGACATCCGTCACCACCACCATCTCAGGGATTTCCTTCTTGATCGCCCGAATCGCCTGCTGGACAATTCCATCTTCCGAAAAATTCTCCAGCCCGATCGGGTCCTTCTCTTTGGGGATTCCAAACAGGATGACAGCGCTCACTCCCGACTTTGCGGCTGATTCCGCTTCATGAACCGCTTCATACACCGACAGTTGATACACGCCAGGCATCGAGCCGATGGCAGTTCGTCCCGTCCCGTGCCGCACGAAGAGCGGATAGATAAAATCGCGCACATTGAGTTCCGTCTCGCGCACCAGGGCGCGCAGGGAAGACGTTGCGCGCAGACGCCGCGGACGACGCGCCAATTTGGAATGGGTCACGGTGGCAATGTCAAAATCTTTAAGGGTCATAAAAAATCTCCTAACGGTGAATCTGTTTGATCACTTCCAGCAAGCCTTCGGTTGTATACTCATCCGCAGACAACACGGAAACGAAGCCCGCTTCCTTCGCCGCCTCGCGGGTGATGGGTCCAATGCAAATGACGCGAGGATCGTTGGGCAAACGCAAGGGGTCCAGCCCGGCCTGTTGCACGATTTGGACAAAGTTCGCGACCGTGGACGGACTGGTGAACGTGACCACGTTCACCCCGGATCGTAAGTGGGCCAGCCCCTCCGAATCGGGTTCCGCCAGGACGGTCCGGTAGACGGCGATCTCGTGCGGCACACCACCCGCCGCAGTGATGGCTTCGGGCAGGGCTTTGCGCGCGATCTCCGCCCGCGGCAGGAGCACCCATTTGCCCCGCAGGTCGCCCAGACCTGGCAGGATCGCCTCTGCCACATACTCCGCTGGGACAAAATTGGGATGGACGCCGCGCACCTCCAGGGCTTGCGCAGTTTTTGGGCCGATAGCGGCAACTTTCACCCCCACCCGTTCAATGTGGAATGCTGTGGGCAACGTATCGAAGAATACGCCCACCCCATTGACTGAGGTGAAAACCACCCAGTCGTAACAGCCCAGTTTCGCAATCGCCCATTCCAGTGCAATGTTTTCTTCGATGGGGCAAATCTCGATCACGGGGAAAAAGATCGGCTCACAACCTGAATCACGCAGAGTTTCTGCGAATGAATCTGCCTGGGCGCGCGGGCGGGTGATGAGGATTTTCATGGGTAATGGGTAACTGGTGATTGGTAATTAGCGGTCAATGGACAACTTGAGGATTTCGCTTGCGCCTTGTTGAATCGCTTTTTGCGCGAGTTCATTTCCAAGTTGAACTGGGTCGGCGCCTTGTCCAATGACTTTGACAGTTTTCTTCCCATCCTCTGAAATCACCAAGCCCGTCAAACTGATTACTGCCGACTGATCACTGATTACTGACCCATACGCCGCCACAGGCACCGAACAACCTCCGCCAAGTCCGCTCAGGAAGGCGCGTTCAGCCGTGACTGCCTTTCGCGTCGGAAGATCGTCCAGCGCCGCGAGCAGTTCGAGAGTAACGGTATCGTCGGCGCGGCATTGAACGGCGAGCGCGCCTTGCCCTGGCGCGGGGAGCATGGCATTCAACGGAAGCCATTCGGTAATATGTTGCTCCAAACCAAGCCGCGCCAGTCCCGCGCCAGCCAGAATGATGGCATCGTACTGCCCTTCGAGCGCTTTGCGCAGGCGGGTATCCACGTTGCCGCGCAGGGAGGTGACGCGCAGACCCGATCGGATGGACAAAAGCTGGGCCGCGCGGCGCTGGCTCGAGGTTCCGACAGAGGCGTATGTGGGTAAGGTTGCCAGGTGGTAGCCGCGCGCGGAAATCAGCACATCCCGCACGTCTGCGCGCGCAGGGATGCATCCAATCGTCAATCCAACGGGGCTTTCCACCGGCAGGTCTTTAAGAGAATGCACGGCGCAATCTGCCCGCCCCGAGAGCAATTCCGTTTCGAGTTCCTGGGTGAAAAGTCCCTTCCCACCCACCTCAGGCAACGGCTTGTCGAGGGTTTTATCACCCCGCGTGGTGACGAACTGTTCCTCGCATTGCAGGCCGGGATTTACCGCCTGCAGAGCTGAGATGACCGATTGCGTCTGGCGGCGAGCCAGGGCGGAGGCTCGACTGATCCATACCAGTTTCATAGCTTTCCAACCGGTATAAATCGCCCCAAATGACCCGAAGAAATGGTTACATCCATCATTTGACCTTTATATTCCATTGTGATAAAAAAATCTAGTGAAATATTACACAATTTGCTTGGTAGAATTGCCCAAGCAACAGACAATCGTGATTGGGGGAGGCTCTGTAGCATCCCGCAAAGTGGAAGGTCTTTTAATTGCAGGTGCAAAGGTAAAAATCATCAGTCCCGCGCTTACACCTGAATTGCAACATCGTGCGGAGACTGGTGAGGTAATGGTCTTACCGCGCCCCTACCAGGATGGCGATTTGGAGGGCGCGTACCTCGTCATCGCCGCCACAGGCGATATGATGGTGAATCAGGCAGTCTGGCAGGAGGCCCAAAAGCGTGGTTGCCTGATCAATGTCGTGGACGATCCACAACACAGCAATTTCATCCTGCCGGCTGTGGTGCAACGCGGAGAAATGAGCATCGCCATTTCCACGGGAGGGAACAGCCCAGCCCTGGCACGCAGGATGCGTGAGCGCATCGAAAAACTGATTGGACCAGAGTATGGTGTACTGGCGGAACTGATGGGTGAATTGCGACCCGAATTGATTGCATCCTTCCCCGAAGGAAAAGAGCGGTTGCAGGCTGCACTCAGGGTGGTGGATTCAGACATCATCGAAATTATTCAAATTCATGGAAGAGATGTGGCACTGGCCTATGGTAGAGAGCAACTACATCGAAAGTAAAACAACACGGATGAATGGAGTGGTCTACCTGGTGGGAGGCGGGCCGGGCGACCCTGGTCTTTTGACGTTGCGTGGGTTGGAGTGTCTCAAGCGCGCCGACGTGGTAATACATGACCGTCTCTCTAACGATGAGTTGCTGGCGCACGCCCCTCCCCATGCCGAGCGGATTGATGTAGGAAAGTTGCCTGACTACCACCCTATTCCCCAATCACAGATCAACGCCCTGCTGGTGGAACATGCCCGCGCTGGAAAAACGGTGGTTCGGCTGAAAGGCGGTGACCCCTTCGTCTTTGGACGCGGCGGCGAGGAGGCACAGGCGCTGGTTGAGGCAGGAATCCGATTCGAGATCGTGCCGGGTGTAACCAGCGCGATCGCTGTCCCGGCCTACGCGGGTATCCCAATTACACAACGCGGGGTGGCGCGTAGCGTTGCTTTTATCACCGCTCACAACGCGGATGCTGCGCCTCTTGATTTGAACTGGGAGGGGCTGGCCCGAGGCGTGGATACCCTCGTCTTTCTAATGGGAGTGAAAAACCTGCCCGAAATTGTCACATCGCTGAGGGAGGCCGGCCACCCGCTACACACACCCGTGGCAGTGATCGAACGCGGCACATTGCCCCAGCAAAAAACCACCGTGGGTACGCTGGCGGATATTCAAGCGAAGGCGGTGGGGATACAGCCTCCGTCCATCATTGTGGTTGGGGAAGTAGTGAACCTGCACGAAACATTGCAATGGTTCACGCCCGCATCCACACTGCTGGAGTCAACGTCATGACACGCGCACTCATCACCGGTGGGACTGGTTTCATTGGATCGAACATAGCCATCCGATTGGCGGAACGCCATTGGGAGATCCGCATCCTGGAACGGCCGGACGCGTCGCGCGAACTTTTGGAGGGCGGGCCATTCGAATTCGTCACCGGCGATGTGCTGGAACCCGACACCCTGCCCTCTGCTCTGCGCGGCATTGATGTGGTCTTCCATGCCGCGGGAGTGGTGGATTATTGGAAGCAAGGCGTGGAGCGCATGTACCAGGTCAACGTGGAGGGGACGCGAAACGTGATGGAGGCCGCCCTCCAGTCCGGGGTGGAGCGGGTGGTCCACACCAGCTCGATCGCGGCGATGGGCATCCATCCCGATGTGCTCGTTGACGAGTCCTACAATTTCAACATCCAGCCTGAACGGTTTGTATATGGGCACAGCAAATATCTGGCGGAGGAAATTGTGCTCGAACATGTCCGCAAGGGACTGCCAGCGGTGATTGTGAACCCGACAACGGTGATCGGCCCGCGTGACGTGCGGAAGGTTTCGAGCGGCATGGTGGTGGAAGTGGTCAAGCACTGTGTTCCGCCGCTAATTCCGCCCGGGGGAATCAACGTTGTCCCGATCTGTGATGCCGTACAGGGGCATATCGAGGCGGCGCTCAAGGGAAGGGTGGGAGAGCGTTACATTCTGGGCGGCGAAAACATGACGCAAGTGCAACTGTATCAAACGATCGCCAACGTGGTCGGTTGCGGAATGAAAATCAAGGCCATGCCGCGTTGGCAGGTGGCTTTCATCGCAGGGCTGACCGATATGCTACAGCCGCAAACCAGCGGTCCCGTTCCTCTGACAGGGATCCGCCTGCGATTGGAATCGCAGTTCTTTTATTACGATACAACCAAGTCGCGTTCCGCCTTTAACATGCAAAAGACCCCCTTGCGAACCACCATTGGAAGAACCTATGAGTGGTACGATGTCATGGGGGAATTCGAGCATGTCTTCGAGGACCTCGACCAAGACGGCACCTGTAAATACTGCAAGAAAAAACGCTATTGCACATGGCCGCCAACGTCGCAGTCATGATATTGCCAGCGAGGAAACCATGAAACAAGATCGAAAACATTTCGCGGGTTGGAAGCAATTGATCAAAAACTGGTTCAACCACATCATTACACAGAAATGGTTTGATGTTGGCTTGCGCAACAAAATGGGCACGCTGGTGACCGTTGGTTTGACTGGGTTGATCGCGATTTTTGCCTTCATCGGAATTTCCACCATCCGACAGACCACTCAACAATTCCTTGCTGAACATGTCTTAAGGGCTCATATTCTGGCCGAAAATCTGGATACCACCCTTAGCCAGGTTGGCGGCCTACTTACAATCCTATCCACGCAAATTGATATGAACAACCCACAATCCAATCTGGATGAATGGGGAGAAGTTTTTCAGCGGGATTTCCAATTGGTACAGGGAGTCTATCTTTTCGACAGGAATTCCAATTTAATGGCCGCTGCCGGGGATTTGCCCGGCATCGATTGGAAGCAGATTTCCGCCCTGCGCGTTGTCCCTGAAACAGCCGAACACGCCATTTCCACTGACGGGCTACCTCGTCCCTATGCCATTATTGTCGTTCCTGTTCATCGAGAGTCAAATCAAACTCCAATCGGGATGCTCGCGGCGGTGCTGGATCTTTCAGACCCCGATGTTTTCCTGTCCAGCGGTTCTCTGGATTCGGGCCATCTCGGCACGCTCCAAATCCTGGATGGAAGTGGAAAATTGTTGGGGAGCACATCGACAGAACAAGTGCTGACAATCGAAACCATCGACAAGATCCTTGCCAGCCTTTATGTTGAAGGAAAGCCGATGGTGGAGGCCTGCCTGGGTTGTACCGGAAACGAAATGGATGAGACTGGCACCGTGATCGCATTCGCACCGCTTTCCAATGTGCCGTGGGGAGTTGTGATCTGGCACGATGCAAAGGTATTATTTGCACCTGTACGCAAACTTGCCATGCAAACTACCATTCTGGGAGCCCTTGCCATCCTGGGGGCAATTGTGCTGGTCTTTGTTACTACACGAAGCGTCATAACGCCTGTACAAATGCTGACAGATGCCACGCGCAAGATCAGTGAGGTTCAGTTCGATGCATTGACGCTGAAAACTGTGGAGTGCAACCTGGCCGACTCGCTGGCAAGACAGGCAGGCCGACGTCGGGACGAGATCGGGCTTCTGTCCAATAGCTTCATCACAATGTGTACACGCCTGCAACTTTCCATGGAGGAGATCCAATTCCTGAACCGAGATCTGGACGGACGTGTTCAATCCCGCACGAAACAACTGTCCATCCTGAATGCCGTGGCACTGACGGTGAATCAATCGCTCAACTTGAGCGATATTCTCAACCGTGCACTTGACGAGGTTTTGAAACTGGCAGGTATTGATGTTGTAGCCATCTTCCTGCAAGATACTAGCCAGGGTGAACTGAAGTTATGCGCTTCGCGCGGTCTCTCCGAAAGCGCTGCGCGCCTTGCCTACCAGATCGGCCTGCTGGATAATTCCTGCGGCGGAGTGATGGAAATGGGACGGGCTGTGGTAGTCCCAGACCTGTCGCCCTATCGCGGACGCGGCGCTCAATCCTTAAAAAGGGAACGCATTAATGCCCTGATGCACGTTCCACTCATCACCAAGGGGTGTGCTTTGGGCAGTATGTGCGTTGGCACCCGTGGGCATCTGCAGTTCGATGGCGAGGAGCAAAATCTGCTCACGGCGATTGGCAATCAAATTGCCATTGCGGTTGAAAACGCCCGCCTGTATGCAGAAGTTCAGCGCAGGGGACGCTTACGCGGCGAACTATTGACCAAAACACTGGCAGCGCAGGAGGAGGAACGCAAGCGCATCGCCCGCGAACTCCATGACGATGTCAGCCAGTCACTCACGGCCCTGCTCTACGAAGCGGAGGATGGTCTGGAAATGGACTCCCAGCCATCCACCCAGACTCGGTTGCAAAGCATCCGTGATCTGACCCAGCACACACTGGATAACATACACAAACTGATATTCGATCTGCGCCCCTCCATGCTCGACCAGTTGGGGCTGGTTCCCGCCTTGCGCTGGCTGGCGGAAACCCGTTTGGAGACCAAGGGCATACGAGTGACGGTCAACGCCAGTTCCGCTTCGATGGAAAAATTCTCGGGCGACCAGCGCCTGGCGGCTGAGATCGAAACCAGCCTGTACCGCGTGATGCAGGAGGCCATCAACAACATTGCCCGTCACGCGGCGGCGCGCAATGTGGAGATCAACCTGGAATTGGATGATGAAGCCACCCACGTAGACATCACCGACGATGGGATCGGGTTTGATTGGCACGAACTCAATACAACGAACAATGACGGACTCGATGAGAATGATGTGGACGCGTCGGAAACCATGCGCGGTCTGGGACTGATGGGAATGCAGGAACGGATCGAACTGCTGGGTGGCGAACTGGAAATTCTGACCACGCCGGGCAACGGGACACAGGTTCACATCCATGTTCCACTGCGCGAAAGGAGCATCGCGTATGATTAGGGTCCTCGTCGTGGACGATCACGCCATTCTGCGGGATGGGATTCGCTCGCTTTTGGAAAGCCAGGAGGATGTTATTGTTGTTGGTGAAGCGGACAACGGAGTGGATGCCATCGAGCTCGTCCGCAAGACCCAGCCCAACGTGGTCCTGATGGACATTTCCATGCCGCGCATGAATGGGCTGGAGACCACGCGCATCCTCAAAGAACAATTCCCCCACGTTAAGGTACTTATACTAACGCAACACGATAGCCGTGAATATATCACCCCAGCCCTGCAGGCGGGTGCGGAGGGCTATGTATTGAAACGTTCGGGACGGCGCGAATTACTGAACGCCCTGCGGCAGGTACACGAGCAGGGGGGATACCTGGCAAGCACCGTCACGCGCAAGGTCTTGCAGGATTATTCCGGCGAGGGCTTTCAACACAAGCCCGTACAACATCATCTCACCGAACGTGAACGCCAAGTCATGCAAATGATCGTGGACGGGCGCAGTAACAAGGAAATCGCGAGCGAACTGGGCATCAGCCCCAAAACCGTGTCAGTGCATCGTACCAATGTCATGACAAAATTGAATGTACAGACTACAGTGGAACTGGTTCGCTACGCCACCAGCAACCACTTGGTAGTTGAGGAAATCCCGTCAAAAATTCCAAAAACATAAAGAGTAATTTTCAGTATCAGGAGAACACCAATGAACAACATCCAACTCGATTTCGTCCGCATTCCCGAGGCCGAATTCACGCTGGGCAGTGACCGTCGTGCCGACCCCAAGGCTCACGAGGATGAAATGCCTGCCCATTTCCTGCACGTGACCGATTATTACATCATGTGCCACCCAGTGACAAATGCCCAATACCAACAATTCATACTGGCGACAGGTCACCGCGCTCCGCTATTCTGGACAAACGGATATCCAGATGAAAAGGCCGACCACCCCGTTGTTGGCGTTTCCTATTACGATGCCATCGCCTTCTGCGCCTGGGCCATGCAGGAGACCGGACTGCCCATCCGCCTGCCCACCGAACCAGAGTGGGAGAAGGCCGCGCGGGGTACAGACGGCCGCATGTACCCGTGGGGAAAGGAATGGAAGAAAAGCGCCTGCAACATTGACGAAGAAAAAATCAACAGCACATCCCCCATTGGGAAATATTCCCCCCAGGGCGACAGTCCGTATGGAGTGGCTGACATGGGAGGCAACGTACAGGAGTGGTGCTCGTCGCTGTTTGGGCCGTATCCCTACGATCCCGCAGACGGGCGCGAGGAACACGTTTATGACCTGCACAACCGCGACCTGTTGCCCAAACTGATTGAGACAGGCTGCACATCCAAGATCGAATCGGATGAGGCCTCGCTGGGCAAGTCAGTTATCCGCGGCGGCTCGTGGCGCGAGGGACGTTTCCAGGCGCGCTGCACCTATCGCAGTTGGGCCGCGCCCATGCACCGCAGTGAAGACACGGGCTTCCGTTGTTGTTACGAACCGAAGGCCTGATCCCCCATTGGTGGTTTGAAATCACAACAGAGAGGAATATGGATGAACGCGTCCATGCTCCTCTCTGTTTTTTTACGGTGAAACTATTTCAGATTCCCATGGGGTCAAAACAATAGTCCTGCAACCCCCAGCCCGATGGCGGCCACGACAAAGATCGCCAGGAAAATTCCCTGCATGAAAAGGATTACCAAAACCGTGCGGCGCTGGTCGGGACGCAGGCGGAGAAAGCGGTCCAACATCCATTTGATGAACAGGCGGCCGCGGTTGCCCCGCAACTCACTGTAACGCCTGATGTTCGCCAGCCATTCACGAATCACACTGCGCACGGTGGGGAGGAAATCCTCCCCACCCATATTTTCATCGCAGAACATTTCCTCATAATGGATGCGCGTCCCGCAGGGGATACTCTGAAAACGCCAGGTCACAATGGTTTTACATTCTGCATTCAAGTAATAACCGAATCGATATGGAGGCTCGTACTCCGCAATCACATACTCCTGCTCCTTTTCGACGATGCTTTTTTCCGACTGCGATTCGTCAGCGTGGGATTCGGCTTCAATAACGGGAGCCGCCCCATCGTCCACGCGGGAGGCGGTTCCGATCTTCCAGGAGATAACCTGTATGAGTCCCGCGAAGGC
Organism: uncultured Anaerolinea sp.; assembly: GCA_964436455.1. Taxonomy (GTDB): domain Bacteria; phylum Chloroflexota; class Anaerolineae; order Anaerolineales; family Villigracilaceae; genus Defluviilinea. Next base: position 13,826 of record CAYTDB010000130.1, read on the forward strand.
GCTCAGCAGGAATTGGGAGGACGCTCCCGCCATCCCAAACGGCGCGTCGGTCACGCGGACCCGATACCAGCTTCCTGTCTGCGGATAGTTGTCCGCCACTCCGAGCAACAGGCTCAGTCCCCATAGTGGGCTGAGTTGCATGCGCCGTTCGATGTTCACCACTATGTTGAACACCTCCTCGCGCGGGGCATCAATATCCACAAGGTCGTTCACTTTTTGCATAATTTTATTGTATTGCGCCTACCTGAGAACTTACTTAAACCGACAGGCGCGATTAAACCTCCCAGTGGGCGCATTTTCGCAGGGTGCCGCTTCCAGGTTTTATTCGCTTCGTCGCAGGTAGAACTTGGTAACTTCCTCCGAGGCGGCAGGAACCAGTGCCAGTCCAATGACGATCAGCCATTCGTTCAGGGCGAGGAAGTGGGTGTTGAATATCGGCTGGAGGATCGGGACGGAACAGACCAGCAGCAACAAACCAATCGAAAGCCCGACCGCGTATTGCATGTAACGATTGGAAAAGACGCCAATCGTAAACAGCGAGGCGCGCTCCGAGCGGACGGTGTAGGCACGGAATAATTCGCACAGAGAGAGGGTCAGGAAGGCCATCGTCTCGGCGGTCTGCACGTCCACGCCGCGCCAATCGTGCTGGATCAAACCTACGATGGGATTGACGCCCCCCGGCAGTGCCTGATCAATGTGCCAGTACAAGCCGAGGGCAAAGGAGGTCAGCACGGCGCTGGTCTGGGTGATTGTCTGCACGACGATGCCCAGTCCCATACTGCGGTTGATGATCGGCTCGCGCTTGGAGCGTGGCTTTTGGTCCATGATGTCAGGATCACCCTTTTCCATGGCGAGCGCCAGCGCGGGCGCGCCATCCGTGACCAGGTTCAGCCAGAGAAGTTGGATGGCGGTCAGCGGGGCGGGCAGACCTGCCAGCGTGGCGAGGAAGATGATCATGATCTCGGCCACGTTGGAGGAGAGCA
>CAYTDB010000131.1:0-14502 GCA_964436455.1 uncultured Anaerolinea sp.
CTGCTGACCGCCAAATAGATCTGTACCGCTGGCTTGTGCTGGTGGGCGGGAAGCAACTGCGCTAGTGCGCCCGCCTTCGTGAATTGTTTGGCCAATACCAACTCCTTCATACACAATGCAATGAGATCCGGGAAAAAGGAGGATCTAGTGAAATTGAACGCATCCACGAATTCCTTCATGGATTTCCATGCCCGATGTTGTGCGTATAGGCGAATTAATTTTTCAAGAAATGTCGGCTTTGCGGTTTCGTTTGAATATTGGCGGGTGAATCCGCCGCCCTGTGGATTGGCGATCAGTTGTTGGGCTTCCTTCAGTAAATAATCACTGCGCCGTTTCAACCCCGATTGCGCATCTTCCGCCAGCGCATCCTTCCAGGGACCGTAGTCCCCTTCATCGATCTCTTTGAGCGCGCTGTCCAGTTCTTCCTGCGAAGCGCTTTTGTCAATGAATTTGCCCGCCTTAAACAGTGCGCGGAAAAACGTATTCGCGGATTTCTCGAGAATATAATCCCCAAGCAATTCCCGTTTCTCCCTGGGATTGTAGCGGTAATAGATTTCAGGGGATACCTCCCTGACCGCGAAAGCAAGTTCGGCAAGCGCCAGCCCGCGATACAGGCTTGAAGAAATCTGGTATTCCTTTTCCAGTTGATACCCGATCTCGTGAGCGTATACTTCGCTGTTCATCCCTTTCCCGTTTCTTATGTAATCAGCCACAGCCACCTGTACCTTGGCTTCATCCTGGGCCTGATCGCGTGCCAGCTTGCGTACGGTTTCCAGCGTTTTTTCATCTGCCAACCTGCGTGCAGCCAGGGCGAGTTGCGGGAGAGGGTTTGACAGGGTACTTTCCTGTGCTTCTTGCTTGTCCCAAACCGGAAACCGGTAGCTGAAACGCGTCAGGTCCAGTTTGCTATACCGGTCCACTGCTTGTTGCAGCGCGTTTGCTGCAAGGTCGGAAAGCGGCTCGATTTGTGCCCATGTGACCGCAAGCGCGGCCAGGTTCCTGACCAGTAGGATCGAAACCGGCGAGGATTCGTAAAGTGAGAACAATTTCTGAGCCACTGCCCTGTCCCTGTGTTGGGCGACAACCTCGGCGCATGGAGGCAGGCACCCTGCCAACAACCCGGGGTTTGTTTTTTGAACGTTTTCGAGAAGATCGCCAATGGATTGATTTGCCAGCAGGGAACGAACCAGGGCTGGCAGTGCCTCAGAATACAATAATTCGTCTTCCGGGGATATTCCCTGTAATTGGGCTGGCAGCTGGCTGGTGTCCGCATGTCGACTGGAGCGTTTGCCCATTTTCTCAGTCAAAGTCCCGATGAGTTGCTGGCGTTGCGCGAAGTCATCCATTTTTTGGGCAACAGCAAAAGCATCCTGTGTTTTGCCTTCGTCCATCAACGCAAATGCGATGTCCCGGAAGGCTGTATCCCTGGAAGAGGCAGACTTCATTTGTCCGGCAGTCTGCAGGGCCTGCTCATACTGTTTTTGCAGAAGCAGGAGATCAATTTCGCTGCCGGCCAGACCGTCATTTTCGGCATTGAGAAGTCCCACATTTTTGGTCCACGTTCTCAGCGTGTGCATTGTGGATAAAGCCGTCGTGAAAAATCTTCCCTGAACAAACGTCTCCTCCTTCCCCATATCCTTCTCAATTTGCCTGGCAATGTGAGCCCTCGATTTTTCGTCGAACTCCGCAAGCAGCCGTTCCTTGAATTCTTCTGCAAGGGATGGATGGTGGATGGACAATCGTTCATGTCCACTGAGAAGAATATCGATCCTCTCCGAATATCCTGCTGCCATCAGACTGGTCGCTTTCTTCTCAATGGCATGACCGACCGCGTCTTTCCAGCGTGACAACTGATCACCGATCCCCTGCGGGGGATGTTTGGGCTTGATGGGTTCTGCTGCCCGGTAGATCATGCCGATCTCACCCCGCCTGCCCGCCCCGCGCGCAAGCGCCTGGCGCAAGGTGCTGGCGTCCGGGTCATACACTAGGTGTTCCGCGATCAATCCAATGGCAGCATCCACCAGCCCGACTTCTGCCAGGGCTTCGATCAACTCCGGGCAGTATGACAAACCATCGTAGCCCTGGTCATCTCTTGATGATAATTTCGCTGCGATATTCTTCAGCGTGGCTTGATCGTTTCGCCTGTCGGCGGCACGAATGACTGCGGCGAGCGCTTCCCCGTCCTGGCGATATTTTTGGGAATCTCCTGCCTGATCCCATTCCAGCAGGGCGGTCAGGTTTTTCACATCTCGGGACAAATCAAAGGATCTTGCGGTGCGCTGAAGCACAATCAAGCGGGTGTCGGTGGAACCGCCTTCGGTCTCCTGTGGCAAGGAAAACTGAAGGGCTGGCAGAAAGCTCGGACGTGTGCTTTTGATCTTGGGTTTTTCAGGCTCGACGAATATCCTGACCAAGGCCTGTGTGCTCTCTGCATACAGTTCCTTGCTCTGAATATGTTCAGCCCAGGATGCCAGTAATGCCAGCAATTGGCCCTTGGTCCGATTGTCTGGAAGACCGGAAATATCGCGGAAGGCTTCTGATAATCCTGCAAGAAAAGCCTCAGGGTTGTTGTCCAGTAAATAGGAGGCGATCAGAACATATACTTTCAACCTGATATGCAGGGATTTCTTTGCAGCGATTTGAGGGAACAGGCTGCCTGCATCCCGCAATGTCTTCCCGGCCTGGTCGTGGCTGCGCATCTCGATAAACTTAAAGGCAATCCCGATGAGCTGATCCGTGCGTGTTTCGATGCTGGCAATTTGCCGGGCAGCCTGCAGCGCGCTCTCAAGGGTCTCCGCTGCGCCAAACCTGTCCCCCCTGGCCGCCTGTGCACTGGCGATATTCAGGAAGGCCTGACAGCGTTCCAGAGGCTCAGTGCGCTGACCGGCCATGTAGCGCGCCTGTTGAATGTCGCCCGATCTGGAGATTTCCGTGATCACCTGCGCGGGGATATTGGTTTGAACGGAGTGGATTGTGGAGCTGAGATAAAGGACAACCAGGCGGTCCGCCAGGTTGTCCTTTTGTTTGTTCAATTCCTGCAGCGCAGTATCGAGACTGGCTGTATACCCCCTTAACGTTGGATCACACTCCCGGTGCGCCGCATACCAGTTCTTATCTTCGATGATTGGGTAGAGTTCCCTGCTTTTTCCCGCCTGGATGAGGTAACCCGGCATCTGATACAGAATCGCATCGCGTTTTTCAGGCTTCATGCCCAGCAGGCGCGAGAGCAGATCAGTCATCCCTGATGATCCTTTTCCAGCCATCGAGCAATTCATCTGCCATGAGTTTGTTAACGTCTTTAATGGTCAGCCCGGCCATCTGTACAATGTCCTGCTGGTGCAGAAAATCCTGAAAACTGGCATGGTAAATACTGTACCGTTTGGTCCCTCCTTCCCGGTGTTTGTGCAGGAACTGATCCCATTCATTCAGAATGCCCTGCACTTCCAGTTCATCAATGTCAACGTGGTTGAACCGCAGGATGTCGGCAATCCTTTCACAGGACGCCGGTCTTGAGGCTTCGCTCAGTATGTATACCACCAGTATTTTTTCACGCGGCAGGGGCTTCGACTCCATGCCCATATGCTGCCAGTGATCACGATAGTAGCCCATCAGTCCCCGGGGCAATTCCCCCATCTCACGGTCTTGGTACTGGCCATTTTCAATTTCGGGCAGTATATGGTGCAGGTACATAAAATTGCTTTCGCTCAGCACGGTCAGCCTTTCAACAAACTCATCCTGTTCCATGCCCTGCGCCTGGATCCATTTTTTTATGGCATCCCGCCCGGCTTTTTGTTGCAGGTACAGGACGACATCTGCGCGATTTTCAGTGGAAAAATCCATCAGATTAAATTCGCGATAGGCCGCCAGAAAGGGGATATTGACGGGACGCCGGGTAAGAATTACATAAACACTTCTGGGTAGTTCGGTTGGAAGGCATAAAATATTTGTGCAGGAAGCCTGGCTGTCTGGAGCGACCTCGTCAAGGGCGTCGATGGCAATCACCAGACGCTCCCCTTTTCCGAGTTTCTGGCTGGCTTCCTTCAATAATTGCTGGAGAAACCTGCCATCCTGCAAGGCATCCGGCGGCAGGCTGGGGTGGGGGAGTCCAAAGTCAACGATCAACTGCGCACAAATGCTTTCCAAAAATTTGGATATCTCCACAATGCCCTGTCCGCGGACATTGAAATGCGCGATACAGTGATTGCGGCGGACGTATTCAGCCAGCAGGGTGGTTTTTCCCATCCCCGGATCAGCCGTGATCATCAAGTATCCGCCTGGCGAGCCGGTCAGAAAATCCTCGATGGCCCTAAACACATGCTGCCGGCCTACAAACCCTTCAGTTCTTTCCTCTACATCAAAGCGATACTTGTCGGGGGCAACTCCCAATGCCATGCTGGCCTGGCCTCTAAGTGCCAGCATGGCGGCAAGTGTCTCGGGAGAAACATTAAGATGATTGACCACCATGCGAATGTCGTGTCCAATGGCCACCCCGCTGGCATTTGTGATATTCCCAACCTGGATCAGATCACCGATCTCCGCCACGGCCCGCTGTAAGCGGGCATCGCCGCTGGCGGCCGCCAGGGATTTCAGCTGTCGAATGGATTCCAAAATGTTTTCAGGCATGCTCACCTCGAAGCCAGGTCCGCTCGGGGGCTAAAACTGGCGGCACTCCAGGCAATGTAGCGCTGTGTATTTGTAATTCCATTTGGATCCCGCAAAGCCGATCTGCGTCAGCAGACAGGATATTACTGCGAAACCCGATATTAATATCATACTCCAAAAAACTCCCGCGGAGAATTGGATCTCACCAGTGGTTTTCCTCACAACCGGTATATATTTGCCATCGTGATCTATGATGAAGGTATTCTTTGATTTGATTTGTCATAATAGGTCTTATCCTTGTCTGTGGCAATGTGATACTGGTTTTGCTTCAACGATCATTGGGATCCGTTTCTTCGTGAGTGTTCCAGGTTTTCGGCTGTTCTCCGCAGGGTCAGCCCCAATTAGTGGGACGTATCGATTGTACGGCTTTGCCGTATAATTGATTTGCGGGAAGAGGCAAGAACGAAACAGAGAACATCACCGCCCACGTTCTGCGACAGATTGCAAAGGAGATTAAAGATGTCCAAGCGTGATATCGGTCAGGAAATTCTTGAAGGGATTCGCGATGTCAAGGCCTACAAGGCCGGCAAAAAGACGTTGCACCTTCACACCTTGAAAGCACCTGCAGCACCCAAGGTCATTCGTAAAAAATTGAGATTGTCGCAATCGGCTTTTGCAGGGTTGATGGGTGTGAGCTTGCGGACCGTCCAGGATTGGGAACAGGGACGGCGCAAGCCGAGTGGTCCTGCCATTGCCTTGCTGCGAATTGCTGAGCAGATGCCCGAAGTTTTCTTGCAGTTATCCTAGCTTGTGCCTGGAGCTTGATGGTCACCTGCCAACTCAACCATTTGCCTTACCAGGAATACAAAAATGGCGTGCCCGTTACAGGCACGCCATTTATCTTCACTGGTTGATTTTATCTGTCTATCTTTTGTTTTACGATAATTTGGGCGAAGATGCGCTCAAAACCTGAATACAGACCATGCAGGTTCAGTGCTACGCCGTCAATATAATCATCCTCCTCCGAGCGCCGCGAGCGTTCCCAGCCTTCGTTGATGCGTTTCAAAATCCGTTGTAGTTCTTCCAATTCCTGACCGATGCGCTCGACCAGCCCTGAAAGATCCGCAGCCTTCATAACGGCTTGCCATCCGCTTCGATGCTCTTACGCATGGACGGCCGGCAGGTCTCCAGTTCAACTAAATCTATCTTGAACTCGGGGTTCATATGTAGAACAGTGTCCATGGCTGTCAGGTACAGCTCGGATGGAATGCCACGCGAGGCCAGATCGATATCCGACCAGCGTGTGAAATCTACGCGCCGCGCCAGCGATCCGAACAGAATCACTTCTTTGGCGCCAAACTCAGCCTTTAGAAGTTTGGCGGCTTTGCGAGCGGCCAGCCTGGCTCGCCGACGGCGGCTGGAATTATCCGCAGCCTGTTCTGCCCTGCGCCGGCGGATAGCCTCCAATGGGCGGTATTTCTTCAATTCTTCGGGAGAGTGATTCAGAGCAGTACGTGACATATAGACTTCCTTTATCCGATGGCTGCATTGGACTATCGAAAAGCCTTGTGACATTCCTCTTTAGGCAACCTGATACGTCTGCCCCATGAGCTGGAATTCTGCCACATCTTCCATTGCCAGTTTTTGGCGAATCAACTCGAAGCGACGCACCGTTGCTTCAGGATACTGTCGTAAGCCGCATTGCAGGCAAATCTCAGCCTTCACTTTTACGACGGCCATATTCACTCCGCCTTTGAGCAGCTTTTCCACTTCCTTCTCAACCAGTTCGCCGCCGCAACCCGGGCATTCATCAAATGGTTTCATTACTTCACTCAGTCCGTGATGTAAATGTCTTTCGCTTGAAAGGCGACAAGGATATCCTGGATATTCATGATCATTGATTGTGATTATACTCAGCTTATGAATGTGAAACGATCATGAGGCGTTCTCGAACAATGACAACTGATGATCAACGGCCCGCAATGCGGGTATCCTGATCGGTACAGGAGTCACTTCATCGTTCTGCTCAAGAACTTTCTGGGGGAAGTGTTTTCTTTGCAATGCGTGTAGCATTGCCAGTTCTTTCTGTTCGGCCTCCAGCTGCTGTAACTCGTCCAGTTGTTCTGTTCTCTGGTTGTCTTTCACCCATTGGATCAGTGTCTTCTCCACATCAGACCATGTGAACTTGGGGTCACCGATTCCAGACAGCCAGCTGCTCGTGACATGTTCCACCCATTCGTGACAGGATTTGACATTGGCAAACCATGTGCTGTAGAAACCGTTGAGATCGTAATGAGCGATGTGACCAAACATGTTGCTCAGCCGCTGATACATCGCCTTGGTGAAGGCAGCCTGCTGAAAACCTACCCGAATGAACCGCGTCAGTCTATTGGATATCTTTGCTTTCTCTTCGGCCGTAGCCCATTTTGTAGGCGTAAAATCCTCGCTGCGAAACGCGCCTGCCTTCCCCTTCAATTTGATGGCAATTCCCATGTAAGCATCTCCTTGGTAAAGCAACATCCCCAGGTACAAAAACACCAGGGGACGTTGCATATGTTATTGATTTTGAGCTGTGTCTCATACACAATCGACTTGCGACCTTATGCAGCGACCGGTTCGGCAACCTCAACCGGGACCGGCGCTGACTCAGACCCATCCTGTTCACGGTCCCTGTCATCCGGGATAATCAAGGGCATGAAGATAAAGCGCAGCGCGCCTTCCACAGCTCCCAGCGGCGCCTTGGAACCGTTGTAGATCATCTCTGGAGCTTCCAACAGCGAGACGCTGTTGGCGATGACGCTGGGGTTCAAATGGATGGAAACTTCCTGGTTGGTAGATCCAACCACGCTGCGGAACTTGCCGAGATCACCTTTGGCACTGGCGCACAAATTCCCATTCTCCGAGAACAGATGCACGCTCTGTCCACCAAGAGCCTTGACGTGCCGCGCTGCACCATAGAACGCAGACGCTTCCAGCGAGAACCGAACACCTTTGTCTTCGGCGAATACGGTGTTGAAGATCGACCCCAACGCCGGGTAATTTTGGTGCTGTCCTTTGGGTAAAGCCATCGTGATCGTTACGTTGCCATCACCGGCAATTACCAGAATACGATTCTTGCTTTCCTTGATGGTGACCCTTGCGCCCGAAGGTATGTTGCGCATCCAGTGCACGAATGTCAGGGGAAGCAGGCAGCTGGTCGGCTCGCCGTGCTCGCGGATCGTTTCACACGTGGAGCCCTGGATGCCATCGGCAGCCACCGTGATCAACCGCTCGGCGGAAACACCGCACAGGACGCCATTCAGGATCGGGTTCCTGTCAACCGGATAGGCGCTGACCGAAACCTGCAGCGCATGGATCATTGCCTCCCCGGTCATTGTGCATACCTCCTTTGCCGTTTCTTCCTCCAATTCAGGGAGGTCTCCAGCCTGCGTTCCCTTGAGAGACACGCTCACAGATTCGCACTCCACCTTCAACCCCTTGCGGGCTTCCTGCAAGACGGTGACTGCGCCATTCATGTTGGAAACAAGGCTTACGAACGCCTGTGCATTGACCATGGCTTCAATGCCGGATCCTTGATCCTCGGCAGGCGCCTGCACGGAAATGCCCATCGTACCGTTGAACCATTTGACCGTCAGCACTCCATTCCTGATATCAACCTGCACCATTTCATACAGACCTTCCCGACCGGCGCCGCGGCTGACCGTGCTCAGGGCACGGCTGAGTGCCGTGGCAGGAATCACAGCTTGATTTTTATTTTTCGTCATGATTTACCTCCGAAGTACTTTGTTATTTTCTAAACTTGAACGTTGAATTCATCACCAATGGCTGCATCCCGCTGGATGCAGCCATTGGTGTTACAGGTCACAGCGACTACAGTGGTATGGGATAGGGGAGAGGGATGGATGCGCTCACCGCTTAAAGAGAGAGACGGCACCCCCAACGGGATGCCGTCTCCTGGGGCCGCAATTTGTGCGGCGATGGTTTATTTGCGCGGCAGTTTTTCCGGCCAGACGATCAAGCCTGCCTGGCGGCCGGCCGACCACAGTTCCCGATCAAAGGTCGCCAGAATGATCTGCGCCTCCAGGGTCTCCTGCCATAGAACAGCCGAGGCCAGATGCAAGGCGTCATAACCGCGTACCGGGTATTTCCACGCCAGGGCGCTCGACTGTTCGATGATCTGGCCGGAAACCTTCAAGCGGGTGATCGCCCCCCAATCCTTGAGAAATCCGTTCCAGGCGGACTCCCCTTCGGTCACCGGGACGAGACCCATGCGGGTGGCACGCACCAGGGCAGCCGCCATCTCGGTTCGGGTGATCTGGCTGGTGCCTGCATGTTCTGCAGCCCGGATCAGATCCTGTACCTCGCTGGAACCACGTTCCTGGACGTATTGCTTCACCAGGGCACTGGTATCAAGATACAGGATGGCCATCGCGGTCCTCTATGATCAGATCGGAGAGCTGTTTGCGGCCTCGATTTTGTGCGGCCGGTTTTTGGGGCTGGTATTTTTTACCATTCCACTCTGCGACACCGGATTTGACCAGCGCCTCCATCCTTTTTTCCACGGTCGGCTGGACCGGCGTGATCTGCCCGATGGTCCTGCCGCGTTCGGTGACGATAATGGTTTCCCCGGCTTTTACGCGGCGCAGATACTCGCTTAATTTTGCTTTCAGTTCACGTGTGCCAACTCTCATGTTCGTCATGGGATGCTCCTTAATGTAGTTGCGTTATACTTTATGTGGATACATTTGACAACCTCTTCATCGAGCCCCACGGCCGCGCCGTGCGTCGGCGGAATTTCAGGAACCTCGCCGGTTTGCATGAGTGCATTCCGCTCAACATTCCATATGGATTTCGATCGAACATCGGCTGTTCAGCGAAATCAGTAAGACCTGGGCTGGCTGTCCGTTGCGAACTTTTGCACTGGCTGCTCAATACATTCGAGAAACAAAAACGCAAACGGGATTGATGGTTTCGGCTCACCATGTCCGCAAGAAATACGTCACCGGTGAAAAGATCTCGGACGAACAGATGGCTACCTTGAATATCACGTACCACGATGTCTGCCCGCAATGGAATTACACCATTTATCCTCGTGCTGATCACCACTGAGGGAAGTAATATTTTTACGAACCCCCCGAAAACTGCAAGAGATCTACTTGCTGGTGCAATCCTTTCGGAAGTTACTTGACCAGCGATCTCCTCAGGAATTGGATGATTGGTTGATGAAGACGGAGAACTGTGAGGTAAGAAACTGCAGAACTTTGCTGCGAGTCTTCGCCAGGATTATGAAGCAGTGAAAGCTGCCGTGTCAAATGATTGGAGCAACGGTCAGGCCGAAGGGCTGGTCAGCCGTTTGAAAACCATCAAACATCAAATGTATGGTCGCGCCAATTTTGACTTATTACGCTTGCGGATCCTTGGTCCCCCTTAATACCTTTCACAAAAAGTGCGGGAGAACCGAAAGGCGGGGGCAGGTCAAATATCCTCCGTTTTGCCATTGTTTCTGCCTCTATATTGGTACAATCCTAACACTGGATTTGGATCCGATTATTGGGGGGCACGTCAGTGTGTCTCCAATGCTATTTGTCCAATGTTTAACTGATTTGTCTATAAGATGTTCAAAAGGGATATTGGGGTTGCTCTCCATTTAAAACCGCCAAAACATCAGAAAAGACAACTCTAGATACGCGCATTTGGGCGGCGTTTGTAAAAGCAGCAATATGAGGTGTGACGTACAAGTTTGGTAAGTTCTCAAGGTCTCCCACAACAGGTGGCTCAATTTCACGCACATCTAACACCGCACCAGAAATCTTTCTTTCGGCAAGCGCAGCGGAAAGTGCCTTTTCATCTACAATCGAACCTCGTGCTGTATTAAGAAGCCAAGCGGTTGGCTTCATCGCATCCAATTGCGTGGAACTTATCAAGTGTTTCGTCTCCGGGCCGCCTGGAATATGGATGGAAACAATATCTGCCTGCTTTAGAAGTTCTGTCAATGTGACTGTATCAAACACCTTCGGTACTTTCTCTGGCGAACGTGTTGAGACAATGATCCTTCCTCCCAAATACTGAATACGTTCAGCTAAGGCTTGCGCAATCTTCCCAAAGCCAACTAGTCCAATGACGGTTTCTGAAAGCTCACGTCCTGTGAATTTGGCTCGAAGCCATTTTCCTGATGCTGTGGAGCGCATTGATTCTGGCAACAATCGTAAGATGCTAAAGATTTGAGCAAGACAATACTCAGCTACAGAAAGAGTATTCGCATCGGGTGCATAGACTATTTGAATACCGGCAGCACGGGCTGCGTGAACGTCAATATTATCAAGCCCTGCCCCCAAACGCCCGATTACTTTTAGTTTTTTAGCATTCGATAAAATTGATGCTGTTATCTGCGTTTGGTTGCGGATAATTAGTCCTTCAACATCTTGAATAGATAGTGCCAATTTTTCAGGGTTTTGCCATAAATCAGGCTCATAAATAATGGAGATACCAGAATTGTCCTCTGGAAGGCTTGAAACTTTCTCAGAAACGATGACACGAAAAGAACTGCTTGAAGGTAACATATATCCTCTTATTTGAGAGATCAGATCGCTGTCCAATTACCCAACAAGATAATAACCAAGAAACTAATCATCAAAGTCTTAGCTATATATTCATTAAATGTTGATCTTTTAGAGTTTCAACAGTTCTAGCAACTTCTGCCTGCTTTTTCTCCTCGCTCCAGCCTAGAACATCGGCTGCAATGCCTGCCAATTCGTCGATCAGTGACCGATTGATCTGACCAAGATATGCCATCAACGAGCGGCGCAAAACTAGGTCTTCCAGGTGTACCACTTTTTCATTTCCCACCAGGAAAGCGACTTCGCGGCTGGTCATGTCGGGATAATTATGTAGTGGCGAATCATCCCCAATTGAGTTAGCTTGTACATCACGGCAGCGAGAGCCATAGCGTTCGAAAAGTTCGGGGCTGCATTCGTTTGACTCCTTCACTTCTGTGTAGTCGCGCCCACCGCCAATGGGCAGTTTTTTTGTGCTGGCTATCCGGGTTTGCCCGAGATATCCTAGTGCTTTGTTGGTAGTTTGCTCAGAGAAGGCACGGTAGCTGGTCCATTTGCCGCCCACCAAAGAGTAGACCGGAACATCACCCAAATGATCTTCCTTGATACTATGGTTGCGGGTGATCTGCCCCGCCGTCTTTGCGTGGGAGAATTCAAGCGGACGCACGCCCGAGAACTGGAAGATGATCTGTTCGCGCGTTACTTGGATGCTCGGGAAAACCCGCCCGATCATTTCGAAGAAGTAGTCGATCTCGGATTCGGTGCACCGGGCTTCATCAGGATTTTCGATAGGAATATCTGACGTGCCAATGATTACTTTATCTAGCAACGGGAATATCAGTACGATACGGCCGTCCTTGTTCTCGAAGAAGAACTCGTTCTCACCGACAGCGGCGCGCAGCTCTGGGTGGTTCAGGACCAGGTGCGAGCCTTTGGTTCCGCCGATATAACGGTCAGCAATCCCAAGTTCCGCATTGACGCGGTCAATCCAGGGGCCAGCTGCATTGATGATCAAGGTCGGACTGGTCTGATAGGTTTCACCAGTCAATTCATCCTTGAGAATCACGTTGTTGCCCTCTGCGTTAACGAAAGAAACGTAGTTCAGAGCGCTTGCGTGCGATCCTTCAGCTTCAGCGTCCAAGAGCAATTCGATGGCAAAACGCTCGGGGCTGCGGATGGAGCCGTCGTAGTAGGTGGCGGTGTAACGCACAGCGGTGTGAAGCTGCGGGAAACGCTTGTGCGATGCTTTGCGACCCTCGAGGCGATGCGGTGGAACGATGCCCTGCGTGCGAGTATAAGCATCATAGAGCATTAGCCCAACCTTGATAATGAAAGCACCACGCTCAGATGGCTTATCGAGCCATCCCAGGAACTTGAGTGGCGCATTCAATAGCCCCGACCAAAACTTGAAAACGGGGATCGTCGTAGGCAGAGGATGGACGATATGCGGGGCATTCTCAATCATACGATTGCGTTCCTGTACTGCTTCGTGCACCAGGCGGAATTCACCATTCTCAAGATAACGAATGCCGCCATGTGCCATGTGAGAGGAGGCTGCCGACGCTCCTGAGCAGAAGTCGCCGCGGTCGATCAGCAGCACGTTAACGCCGTTGAGCGCCAGATCACGAAAAGTACCGATGCCATTGATACCCGCGCCGATGATGAGTACGGAGGGGGATTTGGTTTTTAGGGATTTCAGGATTTCATTTCGGTTCATGATTTTTCCAGGAGTCCGACGACTTACTTTGTAAGCTTGGTATCTTCCTAGTTACTCTACCCAATTAAACGTACGTGTCACAGCTTTTTTCCAACCTGCGTACAGTCCACTGCGCATTTCTTCATCCATTTGTGGTTCCCATTCGTTTTCCTTGCCCCAGTTGGCACGCAGTTCATCGAAGTTTTTCCAGAAGCCAACAGCTAGGCCAGCCGCGTAGGCCGCACCCAAGGCGGTCGTTTCTGCGACTTTCGGGCGGATGACAGGCACGTTCAGCACGTCAGACTGGAACTGCATCAATAGATCATTGAAAACCATCCCCCCGTCAACTTTTAGCGCGGTCAGGCTCACTCCAGAATCGGCTTTCATAGCTTCAAACACTTCTCTGGTTTGATAAACAGTAGCTTCGAGTGCAGCCCGGGCAATATGCCCCTTGTTGATATAGCGAGTCATGCCGACGATAGCACCGCGCGCATCACTGCGCCAATAAGGGGCGAATAGCCCGGAGAAAGCCGGGACAAAGTAAATGCCGCCATTGTCTTCGACCGTTTTGGCGAGCTCTTCCACATCGGACGATTTTTCAATTAGGCCAAGATTGTCGCGCAACCATTGGACCAATGCGCCGGTGATGGCGATCGAGCCTTCCAGACAGTAGACAGCCGGCTGATCGCCGATTTTGTAACCCAGTGTGGTCAGTAAGCCATTTTCCGAAGGGACTGGTTTTTCACCTGTGTTGAGCAACATAAAACAGCCGGTGCCGTAAGTGTTCTTAGCTTCGCCAACATCGTAGCAGGTCTGGCCAAAGAGTGCAGCCTGCTGATCGCCCAGATCGCCTGCTACTGGGATGCCACCCAGGACGCCTTTGGCAGTGCCATATTCTTCGGAAGACGAACGTATTTCCGGCAACATAGCACGTGGAATGCCAAGGATATCTAAGATTTCTTTATCCCAATCGAGCGTCTTCAAATCCATGAGCAACGTTCGAGAGGCGTTGGTCACATCTGTGACATGCTGATCGGTCAGGTTCCAAATGAGCCAGGTATCCATGTTGCCGAAGAGCAGTTCTCCCTTTTTGGCGCGTTCACGTGTGCTAGGGACACTATCTAGGATCCACTTGATTTTTGGACCAGAGAAGTAAGTAGCCACGGGCAGACCAGTCTTGTGTCTGAAGCGGTCTTGTCCACCATCTTTCTCAATTTCGTTGCAGATGGCATCGGTGCGCGTATCCTGCCAGACAATGGCGTTGTAGATTGGCTTGCCAGTGTCCTTTTCCCAGACTAGGGCTGTCTCGCGCTGATTAGTGATGCCGATGGCGGCAATATCTGTAGAAGTAGCGTTCGCCTTCTTGAGTGCGCCATGGATGACTTCTTGTGTGTTTTCCCAGATTTCCAGCGCGTCATGCTCAACCCAACCAGGTTTGGGGTAGATTTGCTGGTGTTCTTTCTGGTCAATTGAGACAATGTGTCCGCCATGATCAAATAGGATGCAGCGTGTGCTGGTGGTTCCTTGGTCGATGGATAAAATATATTTTGAAATTCGAATCATTCTAAGATTTCTCTGTTATTCATATACATCTTTTGCCCAAACAAGCAAATCTGACACTTTTCTTCTATCTCCATCTTTGACAACAAC
>CAYTDB010000132.1:0-14306 GCA_964436455.1 uncultured Anaerolinea sp.
AAACGGAAAATATTGTCAACGAAGAGCAACACATCGCGCCCCTGATCGCGGAAGTATTCCGCCATTGAAAGTGCGGAAAGTGCCACGCGCAGGCGCACGCCGGAAGGCTCGTTCATCTGTCCGTAGACCATGACCGTATCCTTCATAACGCCGGACTCGATCATTTCCCGGTAGAGTTGCGTCCCTTCACGGGTGCGTTCACCCACGCCGGCGAACACCGAGTTGCCTTCGTGCTCGGTTGCCACGGAGCGGATGAGTTCCATGATAATGACAGTCTTGCCGGTTCCTGCGCCGCCGAAGATGCCCGTTTTACCACCTTTGGTGAACGGCGCGATCAGATCAATCACCTTTACACCCGTCTCGAACACTTCCACGCGGGTAGATTGTTCAGCGAAGGAAGGTGCCGGGCGATGAATGGGGTAACGTGCACTTGCCGCAATATCACCTTTCTTGTCAATGGGCTTGCCCAATACATTAAAAATGCGCCCTAGCGTTGCCGGTCCAACAGGGACTGAAATGGGAGCGCCGGTCGCCACGGCGGGGACACCGCGCTGTAAACCATCAGTCGAGTCCATAGATACTGTGCGTACCCAGCCGTTACCCATATGCTTTTGTACTTCAAGAATGAGAGGCTCCTTGTCATCACGAGCCACCTCAATCGCTTCGAACATTTCAGGGATGTTCCCTTCGGAGAATTCCACATCCACGACACCACCAAGAATTTGTACGACACGGCCGTTTGCGTTTGCCATGATTGCCTCCAATTATTTCGTAGCGGCAAGCGCTTCAGCGCCGCCGACAATATCCAGAATATCGTTCGTAATGGTTTGTTGTCTTACTTTGTTATATGCCAGTTGCAGAGCACCGACGAGTTCCTTGGCATTATCGGTGGCATTACGCATGGCAATCATACGAGCCGCGTGCTCGCTCGCCTGTGATTCAAGGACAGCCTGATAGACCTGCAACGCGGTAAAGCGCGGGATGATCTCATCGAGGATCTCATTCATGTCCGGCTCATATTCATACGCCGCAGTCGGACCCGTATGTTGGTGTTGGAAATCTTCAACCAAGCCCTCGCCGACAAGTTCCAGCGGCAGGAGTTTCTTGACCGTAGTGATCTGACGCGCCATACTGACGAAGTCAGTGTAGACCAGGTAGACCTCGTCTACTTCGCCCTTCATGAACTCATCCACGGCAAGCCGCCCGATTGCAGAGACATCTGCAAAAGAGGGTGCGGCTGGGAGGTTGCTGAAATCCGCAATCACATTTTTACGGCGGCGGAAGAGCAGGTCGCGTCCTTTACGGCCGACAGCGATAAATTTAACAGGAGCAGGATTAATATCAAAGCGTGAAGCGACAAAACGGATCACGTTCGAATTGTACGCGCCTGCCAAACCACGGTCCCCTGTGATGACAACGACCAGCGTGTTGTTCACAGATTTCCGTTGAACAAGAAGCGGATGCAGGTTTTCGCGCCCAGGCTGTTCAGCAACATGCGTAAGCACCTGCCAGGCTTTGGTCGCATAGGAACGGGTTGCCGTTACTGCGCCGATTGCCTTGCGGACTTTGCTCGCGCTGACGGTTTCGAGGGCACGCGTGACCTGCGAGATGTTTTTTACGCTCCGAATTCGGAGCCGCATTTCACGAGCGGATGCCATGACTTATGCCTGCCATCCTGCGCGGAAGCTTTCCAGCGCCTTTATCAAGCTCTCTTTTGTCTCGTCTGTGATGCGATTCTTCTCTACAATATCCTTGCCAATTTCGGGATAGGAAGTTCCCATGTAACGAATGAGATCAGCCTGCCATTGCGCCATCTTGTCAACGGGCACGCTGGAAGCAAATCCGTTCGTACCGGCAAAAATGACGATAACCTGGTTCTCAAGTTCAACTGGAGAATACTGCGGCTGCTTGAGGATCTCCTGCATACGTTGCCCCTGATTGAGCTGGTTCTGTGTGTTCTTGTCGAGATCAGATGCCATGAGTGCGAACGCCGCCAACTCACGATACGCCGCCATGTCAAGACGCAAGCGACCTGCCACCTGCTTCATGGCTTTGGTCTGGGCGTCACCACCCACGCGTGAGACCGAGATACCCACGTTCACAGCAGGGCGGATGCCAGCGTTGAACAGGTTACCTTCAAGGTATATCTGACCATCTGTGATTGAAATAACATTTGTGGGGATATAGGCAGAAACGTCACCGAGTAATGTTTCGATGATCGGCAGAGCGGTCAAGGAACCGCCGGTGCCTTTGATTTTTACAACCTTGTGGTTATCTGCATCGCTCATGGCTTTGAGCGCTTCACCGGCATCATGGATAGCCATCGGTCCTCTATAGACCTTGCCATCAATGGCATCTTTATCTTCGGCCACGTCGCCGTTGAAATCTTTCTTCGTGATTACATAACTATTGGCAAGACGTGCCGCACGTTCAAGCAAACGGGAGTGGAGGTAGAACACATCACCGGGATATGCTTCACGTCCGGGAGGACGGCGGAGAAGCAGGGAAACCTGGCGATACGCCCAGGCGTGTTTGGAGAGATCGTCATAAATGATCAATGCATCGCGCCCGGTCTCCATGAACTCTTCACCGATGGCGCATCCGGCGTATGGGGCAATATATTGCAAAGCGGCTGATTCTTCAGCAGAAGCCATCACAACAATAGTGTGATCCATCGCGCCATATTTCTCAAGGATGCCAACCGTACGCGCAACCGCAGCTTTCTTCTGGCCGATCGCCACGTAGATACAAATAAGATCCTTGCCTTTTTGGTTGATGATCGTATCGATCGCCACTGCAGTCTTGCCAGTCTGGCGGTCGCCAATGATCAACTCACGCTGACCGCGTCCCACAGGGATCATTGAGTCTATGGACTTGATACCGGTCTGCACCGGGGTATCCACATCCTGACGTTCCACCACACCCGGAGCGATGCGCTCGATTGGACGGAACCCGGTCGTGGCGATGGGACCCTTGGCATCGATGGGTTGCCCCAGGGCGTTGACCACGCGTCCGATCATGGCATCACCTACCGGGACGGAAGCGATGCGTCCGGTCCCGCGCACAGACATGCCCTCGACGATGCCCTCGTACTCACCCATCACGATCACACCGACACTTTCCTTCTCAAGATTGAACGCCGTCCCCATCACGCCGTTCGAGAATTGCACAAGTTCCTGGGCTCGAATGTTCGCAAGCCCCTTCACGCGCGCAATTCCGTCACCCGCCTCGACCACACTACCAACATCACTGACACCGAGTTCAGGCTCGAACGAATCAATTTGCTTCTGCAAATCACCTGCTATTTGCTTGATCAGGTCTGTCATTATTCCTCCACGCCGAAATTTCGTTTTACGTACAAGAACCCGGATAAGGTCTTTATCCGGGCATATAGATGTTTTTTATTGCGCACTTTCCTTCGTGAGGAGGCGCACAATCGGGCGTAATGATACCTGAAAGGCTCCTCATTGTCTAGTTACTTTCATCTGCGCTCATCGTAACCCTTGTCAACATTACATGTTGTAATATACTAAAAACATCACTTTCACGCTTTCATTAGAGGAGAAGAAATGAAAAGATACTGGAAGGTCGCTGTTCTCGCAAACATCAAGGATGAAGCCAAGCCCAAGCCGGAAGGCGTACCACCAGATGCCTTCGCCGATTTTGACCACATCGAGACAATCGACTCGATTCGTGCCGCCATCGAAACTGACGGACACCAAACAGTCTTTCTCCAGGCTGACCCCGACCTCCCTTACGCTCTCAAAGATGTAAAACCTGATATCTGCTTCAACATCGCCGAAGGACTGGGCGGAGATGCGCGCGAAGCCCAGGTTCCTGCATTACTCGAAATGCTCCGAATCCCCTACACCGGTTCCCGCGTACTGACCAACGGCATCTCTCTCGATAAGACCCTTACCAAACGCATCTGGCGTGACCGACGCCTGCCCGTTGCCCCCTTTCAGGAATTCAACGCTGAGAACGAAACCCTTCGCCCGGAATTAAAGTTTCCACTTTTTGTCAAACCCGCCCGCGAAGGGACCGGCATGGGTGTAGATCTAAAAGCCATCGTCAAGAATGACAAAGAAATGCGCGAGCGGATCGCTTACATCGTAAACACCTACCAGCAGCCCGCCCTCGTGGAAACATTTTTGCCAGGGCGAGAATTTACCGTTGGCATCATGGGACGCTCGGATGCCAAACTCTACTCCCGTCACCCGGAATGGTATGAAAAGGACGGCTTCCACCGCTTCCCTGTCCTTGAATTGGACAGCAGACGGTCTGTGACACCCAATGTTTATAGCCAGGCATCCAAATCCAAGGAAGTGGGAGAAGAAGGCGCACCTGACTATGTCTGTCCGGCGGTGCTTGACCCCGAACTCGAAAAGAAACTCAAGCATTTTGCCCTGCGTGCGCATCTACTCCTCTACGCGTTGGATGTTTCCCGTACTGACATCCGCCTCGATGATGAGGGTAACCCGCGTCTGCTGGAGATCAACACCCTGCCCGGCTTGACACCCAATTACAGCGATCTCTGTCTGCAAGCCAAAGCGGAAGGCATTCGCTATGAGGACCTGATTCTGGATATTTTATATCTGGGCGCATCCCGCTGGGGCATGGTTTCGCCAAGGGAATTGGCGATAACCGGTCCTTTGAAGAAACAATAAGCATCAGCGTATTCGAAACAAGCCCTGCAAAATGGGCTTGTTTCTTTTTAAAACCCACACAAAGTCTTCACATTTTCGTGACCGTGTCTTTACATCTATTTAATATACTGGGCTTGATCGTAAATTTCCAAACACTCGAAAGGCAACAATATGGCTAAAACAAAAACATCATCCCTAAGATCGGGAAGACGGGCTTGGACAATCATAGCCATTCTCATCCTTGCAATAGGCGGTGGGTACGCATACTCTACATATCAATACCAGCCAGCCCAGGAAACATCCAATGAGCCCGAACTACAAACTGCCACAATTCGCCGCGGCGACATTGTGCTATATGCAAATGGGACCGGAACCTTGATCCCGGCAAACGAAGTCTCATTCGGCTTTGAGACTTCAGGGCAAGTCATTGAGATTTTTGTTAACGTTGGAGGCCTAGTTGAAGCCGGTCAGGTCCTTGCACGCATGGACGATGAATCTGCTCTGAGTAATCTGGCAGTTGCACAGAGGGAATACCTGGAATTGACATCGCAAACTTCACTCGTGGCTGCCAAACAGCAAGTTGCAGAATTGGAAGAAGCGCTCGATTCAGCCCGCGCTACGCTTGGTTGGCTGGTCAGCCCAAGTGTAGTGACCTGGGAAGAGCGCGTTGCAGACGCGGAAACCGCCCTGCAACGGGCAAAAGATGAGGGTGCATCCGATAAGATGACTGAATCAGAGCAAACGCTCAAAACAGCTCAAACCAATCTGAAATATGCCCAAAATGCTTATTACGAGTATCTGATCGAAAATTTTGCAGAGACTGAAATAGTTGGGTCACGTGGAAGCGAATACGAAGCAATTGTCAAAGATGAAAACGGTAATCCGGTCATTAACTACCCAACCGAACTTGAAATTACTCTGGCTCGAACCAACTATGAACTGGCACAGGCTCAGCTTCAGGAATCCCAATGGTATCTATCTGCCTTACAAGGGGAAGAAATCCCTGAAAATGCTACAGGTACCAATCTGACCAAACTTGAAAACGCTCGCACCAGCTTGGAAAATGCTCAATCAAACCTTGATGCAACGCAACTTATTGCGCCGATTTCCGGCACAGTCATGTCACTTGACTTTAGCATCGGCGACAAAGTTGGCACCACCGCGGTCATCTCCGTCGCGGACTTGAGCATGCCCTACCTTGAAATCTTCCTTGATGAAACCGACTGGGACAAGATCGTGGTTGGCTATCCCGTGGAAGTGATCTTCGATGCTGTCGAGGAAAAAACATACACAGGCACAGTTACCCAGGTTGACCCGGGCTTGTCCACCCAACAAAATACAAACTACGTACGAGCACTGGTCGCTCTTGATACTTTACAGACCGGTCTCGACCTGCCCATCGGAGCTGGCGCCGCCGTGGACGTCATCGGCGGGCGGGCGGAAAATGCCCTGCTCGTCCCCGTGGACGCCTTGCGCGAAACATCTCCCGGTCAATACGCGGTCTTCGTCCTCGAAAACGACAAGCCCAAACTGCGCGTGATCGAGATCGGACTGAAAGACTTGTTCTATGCGGAAGTTCTCTCCGGGCTGGAGCCGGGCGACATAGTCTCGACCGGGCTGGTGGAGACCGAGTGATGGACAAACACGCGATCATCGAAACCGTTGACTTAACCAAAGTCTACGGTATGGGCGACATCAGCGTGGCGGCGTTGGCGGGTGTCAGCATCCAGATCCACAAAGGAGAGTTCGTCGCCATCATGGGACCATCTGGTTCGGGCAAGAGCACGCTCATGCACATTCTGGGATGCCTGTCTCATCCAACAGATGGACAATACATCCTCGATGGAGAAGATGTCAGCCAATTGGATAAAAGACAACTCGCCTCCATCCGTAACCGAAAGCTGGGATTCATCTTCCAAGCCTACAACTTGCTCGCGCGGACTCCTGCCATTCGCAACGTGACCCTGCCCCTCCTCTATGACCGCGAACAGGATATCACCCAATCAGAAATGGACGAGAAAGCGGGCGCCATGCTTGAGTTGGTCGGGTTGGCTGACCGCATGTATCACCAACCCCAGGAACTTTCTGGCGGACAGCAACAACGCGTCGCGATCGCCCGCGCATTGGTCAACAACCCAGTCCTGATCATCGCAGACGAACCGACTGGTAACCTCGATACTCACTCAGGCGCAGAGATTATGTCGTTACTGCATAAACTGCACAGCAATGGTTCAACCATCCTCATGGTGACTCATGATCCCGAGATCGCCGCACACACCCAGCGCACCATCCACCTGCGGGACGGATTGGTCGAGCAGGTCGTCACCAACGGTAATAAGAAGGCGGCGATATTATGAAATTCAAAGAAGTCTTGCGCATCGCCTGGGAAGCGATCATCAAGAACACGGTACGCTCCATATTGACCATGCTCGGCATCATCATCGGCGTGGCGGCGGTCATCATCATGATCGCCATCAGCGCAGGCACGGAAGCCAGCATTCAAGATCAGATCACCAGCCTCGGCTCGAACCTCGTCTTTGTGCAATCCAGCTTCACGCGCGGCGGACCTGGGCAACAGCCCACAGGCGGACTGGTCTTCGATGACGCACCAGCCATCGCTGAAGGAGTGAATGGGGTGAAGGCAGTGGTCGTCGAGCAGGGATCCAGCACAACGGTCAAGGCTGGAAGCGTTTCTTTGGACGATATCTCCTTATTAGGCAGTACGCCCGATCTGTTATCCGTCCGCGATATGGAAATTGGTGAAGGTCGCTATTTCAATCAGAACGATGTTGATCGCAAACAAAAGGTCGTTGTTCTTGGTCATAGTCTGGCAGAAGAACTCTTTGGTGAAGCTGACCCGATCGGGCAAACGATCACGGTTGGCACGCTCAAGATGACCGTCATCGGTGTGTTGGCAGAAAAAGGATTGGTCGGCGAAGTGGATTATGACGCGCGCCTGTACATGCCTATCACAGTTGTGTTCGATAAGTTCACGCCGTCGCAATTCGCACGGTTGCGCGGCGATAGTGTGCGCCTGATCTATGTTGAACTGGAGGAAGATGCGAACATTGACGATGTCATTCTGCAGATCCAGTTGTTATTGGCAAAGCGGCATGATGTTTCGCTCGAAGAACCCGATTTCACCGTGACCACACAACAAGACATCATCAGCACACAGGAATCTACCACCGCCGCGTTCCGCTCCCTGCTGGCATGGGTGGCTGGTGTCTCGCTCATCGTCGGCGGCATTGGCATCATGAACATCATGCTCGTCAGCGTTACCGAACGCACGCGCGAGATCGGCATCCGCCAGGCTGTGGGCGCCATGCCCGAAGACATCCGCATGCAGTTCCTGACCGAAGCCCTGCTCCTCAGCATCATCGGCGGGTTGATCGGCATGATCGTCGGCGTCGGCGGCGCATACATCTTCGGCGCCGCCAGTGGAATGCGCACGGTCATCGTTCCAAGTTCGATCATATTGGCATTCAGTTCAGCTGCCATCGTCGGCGCGTTCTTCGGATATTACCCCGCCAGCAAAGCCGCGCAACTCGATCCCATCGAAGCGCTTCGATACGAATAACTTTCAAAAGGACATCATCATGGAAAATAATATCTTCATCACCCTTATAATCGCATCAGCCCTCATTCTTTCGGCTTGCGGAAGCAATGGAGCAGAAACGACATCGGACTCAAACACCCAATCCAATAACGGAACAGACTCTCAAACATCGCCTTCACAGCCCGACACCGGGACGACGCTCGAAATGCCTCTCTCCACAAAATTGGCGATCGGCACGCTCAAACTCGAGGAGACGGAATTCGCCATCGCCTCTGACCAAGCCTCAAACCTACTTCCGTTATGGCAGGTGCTTCGATCCCTCACTTCAAGTGACACTGCGGTTCAGGAAGAGGTCGATGCTGTGATTGACCAGATCGAGGAAACAATGACGCCGGAACAACTTACAGCCATTGACGGAATGGGGCTTACGAATGAGAACGTCTTTGCCGCCATGCAGGAACTGGGACTTGTGCTACAACAAGTCGACGCAAACGGAACACCTCAACCGAGAGGCAATTTCCAGGGAGGTGGCGGACAGGGAATCCCAGGCGGCGGTCCTGGCGGCGGAGGCGGACCCGGCGGTTTTGGCGGTGAAAGCGGACAGTTAAGCCCCGAGCAGATCGCTACGGCTCAGGCGCGTCGCGCAGAAAACGGCGGAAATGCCGCCATCCGTAACCGCATGCTTGCTCCTCTCATAAATGCAGTCGTTGAACTTCTCGAATCCAAGCAATAAATTGATATACTCAAAACGGTAGGTGATTATGGCGAAAACAATCATGGTCGTGGACGATGAAAAAAGACTGGTCTCACTGGTTGAAAGTTATTTGACACAGGAAGGCTATCGCGTGGTCATTGCATACGACGGCAAGGAGGCTTTGTCTGTTGCACAAAAAGAAAAGCCCGACCTGATCGTCCTCGACGTGATGATGCCTGAGATGGATGGTTACGAATTCATGCGCAAGCATCGCGCAGAAAGTAACACACCGATTATCCTGCTCACCGCCCGCGTGGATGATGAAGAAAAAGTGATCGGTCTTGAAGTAGGGGCAGACGATTACATGACCAAGCCCTTCCGTCCGCGCGAATTGGTTGCGCGCGTGCGTGCTGTCCTGCGCCGGGCAGGAGAGAAGGAACCATCTGCCAAAGTTTTAAAAGCTGCAGACATTGTCCTTGACCGCGACAGCCGTACGGTAAAAGTCGGTGAAGATTTCGTAGACCTGACTCCCTCTGAATTCGACATCCTGACCGCTCTCATGTCTTCCATAGGGCGCGTCTACTCCCGGCTCGACCTGCTGGACATCATTCAAGGTGTCCGCTACGAGGGCTATGAGCGAACAATAGATACGCACATCAAGAATCTGCGCGGCAAGATCGAAAAATCCCCGCGCTCGCCAAAATATATTGAAACCGTCTACGGTGTTGGCTACCGTTTTAAAAGAGATTGATTCGTATGCGTTCGATTTCCACCAAACTAATTATCGCTTTTCTGAGCATTGGCGTGATCAGTGTTGCGGTCATCTTCATCACCGCACGCTGGAATACACAACAGGAGTTCATAAGATTCCTCTCAGATCAAAGCCAGAGTACCGTCGTTACCAGCCTTACCAATTATTACCAGGTGAATAGCTCATGGGATGGGGTTGAATTCTTCTTCATCCAGAGCAATACCCGTCCAAACTCCGGCATGGCGATGGGACAAGGACAGGGGCAAGGCCCTCGCATGGACATGAGGCAGCCATTTACATTGACCGATAAAAATGGGTTTGTGATCGTCTCCAATGGCAAGTACACAGCCGGTGAAAAGATCCCACACAATGAATTGGAGTTGGGTATCCCAATCACTTCAAATAATAAAGTGATTGGCATTCTCGTTCCAACGGCGGCTCCCTTTCAAGGAAGTCAGCGTGAATTGGAATTCATCGAACGTACCAACCTTATCCTCCTTTACGGTGCTCTGGTCGGTGCAGTGATTGCCTTGTTCTTGGGCATCTTCCTCTCGCGCACCATTACGCGTCCCATTCGCGAACTTACACAGGCTACACATGCCATTTCAGAAGGCGACCTCTCACAACAGGTTCAGGTCCGCACCAACGACGAACTGGGTGAACTTGCCCTAGCCTTCAATAAAATGAGCGCCGAACTCTCACGCTCAGTCAACAGTCGCAAGCAGATGACCGCCGACATTGCGCACGAACTCCGCACTCCGCTCAGCCTCATCCTCGGTCATGCGGAAGCTGTTCATGATGGCGTGCTGCCTCCCACAAAAGAGAACTTCGAGATCATCCGCGAGGAGGCAACGCGCCTTGAACATCTCGTAAACGACCTGCGCACACTCTCCCTGGCAGACGCAGGGGAACTATCCATCATTCCTCAGATTGTCGAACCGGGCAATCTCCTCCAGGAAGTTGCTTCACTTTATCAAATCCAAACACAAAAGAAAAATATCAAATTGGATCTGGATATCGCTTCGCATCTTCCCTTGCTGGAGGTTGATCCCGGACGAATTACCCAGGTTCTCACGAACATTTTGGACAACGCCACGCGTCACACACCCGAAGGCGGTATCATTCGCCTTTCTGCAATCAAGGTTGGTGACAATGTAGAAATCGCCATCCAGGACAGTGGTCCCGGTTTACCTGCTGAAGAAGTCGAACGTATCTTCGAACGTTTCTATCGCGCAGACCCATCGCGCCAGCGCGATAACGCGCATCAAGGCGGCTCGGGGCTGGGACTGGCTATAGCCAAGTCCATTATTCAGGCACACAACGGACAGCTATTGGCGGAGAGTGAAGCGGGTAAAGGACTGAAGGTCATTATCTCGTTGCCTCATAAGTCCTAAGCCAAATCCCCACAAAGTCCACATAATTCCCTCATGGATAATTTACAGAGGGATGATAAAGTTTCTTCAGCAAAAGGAGATTTACCATGAAAAAAGTTTTACTCACACTTCTTGCAGTGATAGTCATTCTGGGTGCGCTGGCTGGTGCAGGGTATGCAGGCTATCGTATTGGCTATAACCAGGGCGCAACAGCCTCTGGCAACCTTCCTTTCTTTGGCAGAGGGGAACGTATGCATCCGAATCTCATGCCCAACCTTGACAGGGGTTTTGGCTATCCCATGCAGCCTTATCGCTCGCCCATGATGGGACGCGGCGACTTCGGATTTACTTTCTTCTCCCCATTCCGCATCCTATGGAACCTTGCCATCTTGGCGCTGATCATCTGGTTTGTCTACTGGCTGTTCACAAAGAGCGGATGGCGCATCACCCGTCAGACGACCAAAGAGCAGGACATCCCTGAGGTAAAAACCGAAGGGTAATAAATCAACCCGTCCCTCCATCTAAACATCAACAACCTTACAAGACCCTGAAAATCAGGGTCTTGTGATAAAGAGGAGAGAACCATGGACTTCTTCAACCGTCTATTCATCGCGTTGACAGAGCTGCACCCCACACATCCCATGATCGTACACTTCCCCATCGCTCTCACAGGCGCGGCATTCTTATTCGTCCTGCTCGCAGGGTGGAGAAACAACAATTCGCTCGAACAAGCCGCCTTCGCCAACATCGTGCTTGCCGCAATCAGCACCATCGCCGCGGGCATCACCGGCTTCATCGACAACATCAACAACTACGAAGGTGAAGCCTCCAACGCCGGTGCAAAGATCATTCTTGCCATCATTTTATTCCTCCTCACAACAGGCATAAGCCTTGTCCGTTATCGCAAGCCGAACATGTTCCAGACCACGAACCGCCTGCTCTATGTCGGTTCGTATGGATTAAGCTTTGCCATCGCGCTCGTTCTAGCATTTTTGGGCGGCGTCATACTCTATGGTTTCTAGGAGAACATTATTCATGAAGACAAAATTAATCATCCTCATTTTGATCGCTGGACTTTTATCAGCGTGCGGGAGCCAGCCGACGGAAGCACCCGCCTCCCCCCTGACCGAGGAACCTGCTTCCCCTACTCAAGCATCTGTCCCCGCTGACACAGCCATCCCACCGACCGAAGCAGCTGCAGAACCACCAACCGCAGAACCCGCTGCACCAACAGGCGGCGTCAGTTTCGCCAACGACATCATTCCCATCCTGCAAAGCCGCTGCTTGAATTGTCATGGCGGTGACAGGGTTGAAGAAGGATTGATCGTAAAATCTTATGCCGATATCATGGCTGGCTCAGACAACGGTCCCGTCCTTATCCCCGGTGATGCCAATGGAAGCCTGCTTGTAGAATTGATAGTGAACAAGGAAATGCCCAAGAAAGGTCCAAAACTGACGCCGCCGCAAACCCAACTCATCGTTGACTGGGTCAATCAGGGTGCATTGGATAATTGATCTTCGACGACACGCAGAAGAGTGCCTGCCAGTGGCAGGCACTCTTTTCATTTAATCATCGCATACCAAAGTGTGTCTTGACATTCAAATACAAATCAGTATGATGTAAGAAAAAATTTACCTGGGAGGTTGCCATGAACGCTGAGTCTCGTCCGTCACTTTTAGGGAGGGCTTTGCTTGCACTCCTGCTTACGATCGGGTTTTATGGTCTTGCTCTGGGTATTGCCTTCGGTCTGCTCTACCTGATCTATCTCGAGTTTGCCGTGATTGGCAGGGTCAACATCCGTCTGACAATATTTGCGTTCATCGGCGCCGTGATCATCCTGTGGTCAATCCTCCCCCGCCCCGACCGCTTCACACCTCCCGGTCCGCGCATGACGCGCAAGAAATTCCCGGCGTTGTTCCATGAAATTGAAAAAGTATCCAAGTTGACGGGTCAGGAAATGCCGCGAGATGTTTATCTTGTCCCCGATGTAAACGCATTCGTGGCGGAACGCGGCGGTTTCATGGGGTTTGGCAGGAGGAGGGTCATGGGCATAGGTCTTCCCCTCTTCCAATTGATGACCGTTGATGAACTCAAAGCTGTCCTTGCGCATGAGTTCGGGCATTACTTCGGAGGGGATACTGCGCTCGGTCCATGGATCTATAAGACGCGCGAAGCGATCATCCGTACAACGGTCAATGTTGCGCAGGCAAATCAATGGCTCTATATCCCGTTTGAAGCGTATGCCAAAATGTTCCTGCGGATCACCAACACCATCTCGCGGCAACAGGAATTCACAGCCGATCGCTTAGCCGCCAAAACGGTCGGCGCATCCGCTGCCATTACGGGGCTCCAAAAAGTGCATAAGTATGGATATGCCTTCAATGTGTTTTTCCAGAGGGAATATGCGCCCGTGATCGAAGCAGGTTACCAGCCTCCCATGCTCGAGGGATTCCAAGAATTTCTCAAATCGCCAAAGATCACAGAGGCGGTCAACAACAGCTATCAGGAACAATTGACCAAGGGAACGACCGATCCCTATGACACGCACCCATCTTTAAAGGAACGCATCGCCGCCCTGGAACATTTACCTGCCGGTGCAACTGTGAACGACAATATTGCGTCCTCCCTGCTCCCCATCGAAGCCGACCTGGAGACTTTGATCCTCAAGCAGATCATCAAAGAGGAGGAAAAGTTCAATTCATTGAAGGATATCACCTGGGAAAATGTTGTAGAAACCGCCTTTGCTCCTCAGTGGGGCAAAAACGTCGAACCTTTCAAGCGGATACTCAGCGAGATCACACCAGAAGGTCTGTTTGACGCGGCACAGAACCCGTCCAATCTATTCGCAAAACTCGCTGCAACGGGCAAGATCCTTCCGCCCAATGTAAAGGCAGAGCAAGTGTCGCAGGATGTCCAGTTGCAAATTACAAATAATTTAATCGGTACAGCCTTCGCAGCAGCAATGCGACAGGACAATTGGAAGATAAAAGCTGGTTTGGGTGAAGACCTGGTGTTTGTCCACAAAAAAAGTGAGATCAGCCCTTACAGCCTGCTCCCTAAACTGGCAGCGCGTGAATTCACCCGAGCGCAATGGGTCGAATATTGTAAGGAAAATGGTCTCAGCGGACTAAGATTCGGATAATGGATATACGTATCATTCGCAGAGTTACCTACAGAATCCCTGTGGTATAATCCCCGTCGCTCAATTTGGAGAGGTCGCGTAGTCCGGCTTAGCGCGCACGCTTGGAAAGCGTGTAACCCACAAAGGTTCGCGGGTTCGAA
>CAYTDB010000133.1:0-14298 GCA_964436455.1 uncultured Anaerolinea sp.
TAAGTCATGATAATGTAATCAACTCATTGGCTATCAGTCCGGATGGAAAATATATGGTTACAGGTGGGTGTGATCAGTTCGATGCGAAGTTTTCGTGCAGCCAGGGCATTGCACACGTATGGGAAGCTCTGACTGGAAAAGAGATTGCCCATGTTGCTCATGACTATGCAGTCACATCTGTAGCTTTCAGTTCGGATGGAAAATATGTGGCTTCAGGAGGGTGTGACCAGTTCTACGCGGAGGATCCGTGCAGCCAGGGCACTGCCCGCGTATGGGAAGCCATGACGGGGAAAGAGATTGCCCGCGGGTCTCCTGATAACGGCCTTCTCTCAGTAACTTTCAGCCCAAATGATCAGTATCTAGTCTTTGCTGGTACAGACGGTACTGCTTATAAATGGTTATATCAGCCAGAAGATCTAATAGGAGATGGATGTACTCGTGTTACTCGAAATTTGACTCGTGCAGAATGGGAACTTTATATAGGTGATATTTTGCCGTATCAGGCGATTTGTGACAATTTGCCTATCGAGCCAGAATCAACAGCAACACCATGAATTGAGGGAACATGCCAAAGAAAAAGAGCACAACAGATAAAGAAACAAATATCAAAGTTGGTAATATTTCCGATATAAGCGGCAATATAAACATCGCAGGTGGAAATGTCACCACGCATCAAACCACCACGGGGTTGAGCGCAACAGAGATCAAGCAATTATTTGATCGACTCTACAGCGCCATAGAAGCCAATAAAAAGACTTCCCCTGCTGATAAAGAAGATTTGAAAGCCGAAGTGGAGGAAATTCAATCCACGGTCACAGAGGCTGTTAAGAAGAACGAAAAAGTGGAGGAGAATTTCCTGTCGCGGCGCTTCCGCAATATTGCGCGCGTGGCACCCGATGTGCTGGATGTAGTCGTGGCAACTTTGGCGGGTCCGCTGGCAGGGTTGGGGGTGGCGGTCAAGAAGATCGCGGAGAGGGCAAAAGAAGAAGTGGAGTAAAGTAACTCGAATCAAAAGGAGCCCCGCGAAAATCGCGGGGCTCCTTTTTTGTCAACTAGTTGCTGAATGTGACGTTGCTTGCCTGCGG
This sequence comes from uncultured Anaerolinea sp., assembly GCA_964436455.1. Lineage (GTDB taxonomy): Bacteria > Chloroflexota > Anaerolineae > Anaerolineales > Villigracilaceae > Defluviilinea. The sequence goes on from CAYTDB010000133.1 coordinate 1,086, forward strand.
TCCCTTGGGTCCCTGTTCAACATTGAACTCGACCTTCTGACCTTCCTGCAGGTTGCGGTATCCATCACCCTGGATGGCGGAGAAATGGACGAAAACGTCCTTTCCGCCTTCGCGTTCGATGAAGCCGAAGCCCTTGTCACCGTTGAACCACTTAACTGTACCGACTATTCTTTCAGACATGTTTTGCCTCCTATGGCAATATAAAGATTTTTTTAGGCGTCTTGGTCGTTCCATCGGAGGTAAACAAAAACAAAACAGCCCACGGATTGAAACCGTGAGCTGTGGCTGTTCTTCAAACCAACGTAACTTACCGTTATCCTACAAGACAATATGGTAACAGAGTATTGGGATTGAGTCAATCAAATTGGATGAGCAATTCTTAATTCTCCTCAAGCGGGTGTTCCACCTCCCCATTCATGAATCCGTCTGGATTCTCCAGAAAGGCACGCAAACAGGCTCTTGTACAAAAATACACGCGTTTCCCGTTATAGCCCGCGCTGGGATGATTTTCGGGATCAGTCAGTTTCCCACCACAGGCAGATAAGATAATCAGTTCAGATGTGGTATCCATGTTTGCAATTATAAAGCAACCCACTCACAAGCCTCCCTCTCGTTTATAATCTTTTACCTATGAACTTTCTTATTACTGGGGCCGCAGGTTTTCTGGGCTCTTCGCTTGCCAACCATCTCGCTCGCGAGGGACACCAGGTCCGCGGGCTGGATGATCTTTCCACAGGTGACCCACAGGCGCTGGCGCCGGATGTCCATTTTACGCGCGGCGATGTCAGCGACCGCCCCAAGTTGTGGACTCTGCTCCAGGAAGTGGATGTTGTCTACCATCTCGCGGCGCGTGTCTCGGTGCCTGAGTCTGTGCTCTATCCGCGTGACTACAACAACGTCAACGTCGGCGGGACGGTCGCGCTCATGGAAGCCATGCGGGATGTCGGCGTGCGACGCGTCGTTCTCGCGTCGTCCGGTGCTGTCTACGGCGATCTAGCCGATCAGCCGCTGAAAGAGACACTCACCCCCGCTCCGCGTTCACCGTATGCCGTCTCTAAACTTTCAGCCGAATACTACGTCCGCACCATCGGCGGTTTGTGGGGAATCGAAACCGTCAGTCTGCGCATCTTCAACGCATACGGACCAGGGCAACACCTGCCCGCGTCACATCCGCCCGTGGTGCCACATTACTTGAAACAAGCCTTGCGTGGCGGGACCCTCGTTGCACACGGAGACGGAAACCAAACCCGCGATTACGTCTTCGTGGATGATGTAGTCAGTTCACTGGTTGCTGCCGCCACCGCGCCGAATATCAATGGATTGGTCATCAATGTTGGTTCTGGCACAGAGACCAGTGTTCGGGACTTGATCAAATCCGTGTTGGATGTGACAGGCAGTAAACCCGAGGTCATCTACAATGCTCAGACATCGGGCGGCGTCTCGCACATGCGCGCGGATCTGTCACTGGCGAAGGACAAGCTCGGGTATCATCCATCCATCAAATTGGAAGATGGGTTGAGGCTGACAATAAAGAGGGACGCGAGATTCAAGTAACGTTTGAGCGTGCAAACGTTTGAACGTCAAAACGTTATGATACTTTCCAGAGATTTCTATAAAAGACCTACCCTAAAAGTTGCCAGAGACTTAATTGGTGCTCGTTTGATTCGGATTCTGGATGGCCTGAGGTTGGTTGGTTTCATCACCGAAACCGAAGGTTATATCGGCGAAACGGATTTGGGATGTCATGCCAAAGCAGGACGGACACCGCGCACACAGGTCATGTATGGAGAGGCGGGATATGCGTATGTATATTTCACGTATGGAAATCACTGGATGTTGAACGCGGTCACTGAAAAGGATGGATTCCCCGCGGCGGTATTGATCCGCGCGATACAGCCGATCGAGGGTGTGGAGGTCATGCTGGAGAGGCGTCAGGGGCGCGACACTTTCGGTCCGGGGAAACTTTGTCAGGCGATGGGAATAGGCAAAGGGGAGAATACGGTCGATTTGACGGAAACAGGCTCAGGTCTTTGGATTGAAGCGGGTGTCAAAGTCCCAGATTCGCTCGTGACGAAATCCCCGCGTGTGGGTTTAAATAATGTGCCTGAACCGTGGAAATCCAAACCATGGAGATTTTTAGTCAAAGGTTGGAAGATCGATTTTTAATTGGAGGAACAATGGGATTACTGGAAGGTAAAAATGCGCTGGTGTTTGGGCTGGCAAACGAGAGGTCGATTGCGTGGGGCATCACGCAGGCGTTCAAGCGCGAGGGCGCAAATATCGGTATCAGTTACGCGGGTGAGATGCTCGAGCGGCGTGTGAAACCGCTTGCGGAGAAGGTCGATTGCAAGTGGGTCGAGCAATGTGATGTAACGAAGGACGAGGAGATCGCGGCGACAGCAGAGAGTGCCGCCAAGCATTTTGGCAAGATCGATATTCTGGTGCATTCGATCGCGTTTGCGGGACGCGAGGAACTAAGCAGACCGTATTACCAGACCAGCCGCGAAGGATTCAAGAACGCGATGGACATTTCGGTGTTCTCGTTCGTTGCGCTGACCAATGCTCTTTTACCGCATTTGAACTCTGGCGCTTCAATCATGTGCCTGACGTATGGTTCGGGCGCGACGAAAGTTGCCCCCCATTACAACGTGATGGGGGTTGCGAAAGCCGCGTTGGAATCATCCACGCGCTATCTGGCTTACGACTTGGGTCCGCAAAAAATCCGTGTAAACGCGATCTCGGCGGGACCGATCCGTACGTTGGCGGCGGCAGGTGTGGGAGGTTTCCGCGATATGTACAAGCATTTTGCAGATGCGGCTCCGTTGCGCGAGAATGTGACGATTGACGACTGCGGCAATTTGGCAGTGTTCCTGGGTTCAGATCTTTCCACACGCATGACTGGCGAAGTGATCTACATCGACTCGGGCTTCAATATCATGGGTGTGCAGATCAGCGGGAAGGAAGAGGGGAAGGGCGAGTAGATAGCACATCGGTGGTCGAGTAGGACAAAGCCCGTATCGAGACCACCACCAAGCAGAAAACTCATGTAACAAAGTTACTTTGCATACCTGCTGGTTTCGATACGCCTTCGGCTAACGCCTCAGGATACTCAACCAGCGGGTTTGTTTTAACGGTAAAATCAATTCATGTTCAAACGGAATACCACTCCATCGGAACCGCAACAGCCTGTCCAAGCTGTCGAGCGCATCACGTCCGTGCTGGGGTCGGGTGTCATCTGGCACGGCTCCATCAACGGCTCGGGCGGTGTCCGTATTGAAGGTGCGTTCGAGGGCGAGATCGCTTTGCGCGGAATGCTTGTCGTTGGTGAAACGGGACGCGTTACCTGCCAGAATGTGCGCGCTAACACAGTCATTGTTGCTGGCGCGGTGCGTGGAAATATCACAACGCAAAAGCTGGAAATTCGCGGTTCGGGACGCGTATGGGGAGACGTGGTCACAACCGCCTTCGTAACAGAGGAAGGTGCCTTCCTCCGTGGACAGATCCGCATGGAAGAAACGGTCGATCTGGATCTCGGTCCTGCCACTGAAACGACGCAGTCTGAGGCGGCTCAAGCGGAGGCGATCGCATCGACGCAGATTATTGCCCCTGAAGCAGAGAAGACGCAACGGGCGCCGAGGAAGAAAAAAGCTGATTCTTGACCTCACCCCTACCCCCTCTCCTTAAAGGAGAGGGGAATTTGTACCCATGAAATATCGAGACCTGCAAATCCAAACACAACGTGAAGCACCAAACAATGCACGGACAGAGGGATTCTCGTTCCTTGTCCGCGCGGGGTATTTGACTCGGGAAAATGTCCCAACAAAGTTAGGGGAACATACATTAAAGCATTTACGAAATGTTACAAGGGATGCGCTAACTTCATTGCCAGTCATCGGAAATGAGGAGGAAGTTTTCTTTCCCATTGCAACGGGAGGTATGGAGGTTGCGTATTGTCCATCGTGCAAATATACCAAGCGGATTGAACTGGCACGGTTTGTGAAGACGGTGCTTCCGCAAGAGGAGCAACTTCCACTCGAGAAGGTGTCCACACCTGAATGCAATACCATCGAGTCGCTGGCAAATTTTCTTGGTGTTCCAAAAGAGAAGACTGCCAAGGCGCTGATGTACACCCGCGTGAGTGACGGTAAATTCGTTTTCGTCGTTGTGCGTGGAGATATGCAACTCAGTGAAGCGAAACTAAGGCAATACATTGGAAATGTCCGCGCGGCGACGGCGGAGGAAATTGTCAGCGGAGGAGCGGTTCCGGGATACGCGTCAGCTATCGGGTTGAAAGAGGCGTCGATCGTTGTGGATGATCTGATCCCAGAGTCACAAAATCTTGTTGCGGGGGCAAATGACGCGGGTTGGCATCTCAAGAATACAAATTATGGACGCGATTATTCAGCGGAGGTCGTTGCGGACTTGGTTCAAGCAGAAGAAGGTGATGAGTGCATTGAATGCAGAAATCCGCTTTCGGTTAGAAGTGCAATTCAGATAAGCGATGTTGAAAATATCCTGCTCGCGCTTGCAGAGACTCATTACGATGAAAAGGGCTTGACCCTCCCCCACCCCACAGCACCATTCGATGTGTACCTGATGCACGTCCCCGGCAGGGAAATGGACACGCGCACCAATGCAGAAGAGATTTACAACGAGTTGCAGGGTGCAGGCGTTTCGGTTCTATTCGATGACCGAGATGAACGCGCAGGTGTCAAATTCAACGATGCGGATTTGATCGGCTGTCCCATCCGCGTGACGGTGGGAGAAAAAGGCTTGAAAGAGGGAATGGTAGAATTGAAACCGCGCAAGGTGAAAGAGAATCAACTTATTTCGGTTGATGAGATCGTTGAGAAGATAAAATCCATTTTGAATTGATTTCGCAGGGGCGGAGCCACCCCGACCCTGCAGGCATAATGATGAACAACCCCAAAGTCGGACATTTTCCTCCTGCCAAACGAATAGGCATAACCACACACATGATCGTGATCATTGTGCTTGTTGCCGCGTCGACATGGGGGTTTTGGAATCTTTCCAATGCGCAGGTGGGACCTTCTTATGTCACTTATCTTTTGATCGCGTTGGTTACTTTCGCTCCGATTCCCATTCTGGCTTACCGTGCCTACGCCCTCCTTCGTGCGGATTATTACATTGACCGCGACAGTCTCGCCGCGATCTGGGGCTTACGCGTGGAAGATATTCCGCTCACCGATATCGAATGGGTGCGTCCCGCATCAGACCTGACCCGTGCATTGTCGCTTCCACTCTTCAGGATGCCCGGTGCAATCCTTGGCACACGCCGTCATCCCGATCTGGGGCTGGTGGAATTCATTGCATCCGATTCAAAAAACCTGATCCTTGTCGCCACATCAAAACGCGTCTTTGCCATCTCGCCAGAAAAACCTGCCGCGATGGTGCAGACCTTTGCCCGCGCTATCGAATTGGGAAGCTTGAGCCCCGCCGAAGCAGTTTCGGTGTACCCATCATTCATCATCAATCAGGCATGGGAATCGCGGTTGGCGCGTTTTCTATGGATGAGCGGTTTATTCCTCAACCTCGGTCTCACCGTTTGGGTTGGGATATTGATACCATCACTTACAGAGGTACCCTTCAGTTACAATGCAGTGGGCACGCCGGATAAAATTGTCCCATCATCGCAAATGATCCTGCTTCCGCTAATCAGCGGATTCATATACATCATCGGGCTCATTGCGGGTTTGTATTTTTATCGGTGGGAGGAAAATCGTCCCCTCGCGCTAGTGGTGTGGATTGGGGGCACAGTCAGCGCAGTGCTGTTCCTAATGGCGGTGTTGTTCCTGGTGACGACGCCCATATAAAAATGGAAATCCTCATCGGCTTCATTCTTGCAATCGTCATCGCATATCTGGCTTATCGTGCGCGCAGCCTCAATCAAAGTGGGGCAATCGCAGCGACAGTTGTGGGCACGATCGTTTTCGGTTTGGGCGGGTTGCAGTGGGCGATCTTACTTCTCATCTTTTTCATCACATCATCGGCATTGAGTCGCTTATTCAAAAAACGCAAACAAGGGTTTGATGAAAAATACTCAAAGGGGCATGAACGCGATGCCGGTCAGGTGTTCGGCAATGGTGGATTGGCAACGGCTTTCGTGTTGATCCATGCTCTATATCCCGAATCAACGATCGGATGGGTGGGATTCGCCGCCGCGCTGGCGGCAGTCAATGCGGATACGTGGGCAACAGAATTGGGAGTCCTGAATCCAACTTCGCCTATCATGATTACGGATTTAAGAAAGCGCGTCGAAAAAGGGACCTCGGGTGGAATCTCCCTCCTTGGGACGTTTGCGTCGCTGTTGGGAGCCTTTGTCATCGCGCTTCCCGCTTCATACTTCACTGATAACTGGTCACTTCTCCCAATCATTACCCTCGCTGGATTATGCGGCTCACTTTTCGACTCTCTTCTCGGAGCAACAGTCCAAGCCATGTACTATTGCCCTACCGATCAAAAAGAGACTGAAAAACATCCGCTCCACACCTGCGGCACAGAGACGCTCCACATCCGCGGTTGGAAGTGGCTGGATAACGATTGGGTCAATTTCGCGTGTGGGGCGTTTGGGATATTAATCGCAGTGTTATTGACATAGACAACAGGGACAATACCAGCGCATCGTCCCTGTTGTCGACCATTCTACATTCTACTTGTCATCATTCGATTTATTGACCGTTCGCTTGGGTCTATTCCGCGTGACCAATTTCCACAAACCCCAAAGAACAAGGATGGGCGGTAAAAAGATCGGCAGGATCACCACAACCAGCCAGATGAGAATGTTGATGATGCCCTGATATGAGATCGTCAGTGCCCGCTTTGCACCTTGGAATGTCTCGCCGGGTTTCCAAGGGACAGGTGTTGACGTAGGGCGCGGCGTGAAGGTGGGCGTAATGGTCGGGGTGGGAGTCGGTGTCAGCACCGGGAATTCAGGCTCAAAGTTGACAGTGATCGTAGAGAAGGCGGCGCGGTCGGCGAGGTAGTTCATACGTCCCTTGATCTGTTCAATCTCGCCTTCGATATCCGAGAGTTGTTGATTGATACGCAGGGCTTCGTCAACGGTTTTCGCATCTTTGAGAAATTCCTGAATGCGGGCACGCGTCGCTTCAAGATTTTGGAGTTGCGATTGCAGGTCCACGTATTGATCGGTCACATCTTCGCCTGATGCGTTTTCATCCAACACACGGACTGCCAGGTCACGGAAGCGTTGCAGCGCGCGCTCGAACTGATCCACGGGAACACCGATGGTAATCGTGGCATAACGCAAGTTGTTTCCATAATAATCCTGATACCACGTGCGCGAACTGACGATGTACCCGCCCAAGTCTGTGACAATTTGCGTGGAGCGGTCAATGGCAACATCCGTGTCCTTGACCAGCAATCGCATGTCAGCATTTTTGATGATCTTTCGATTGGTATTCTGGACAATGATGTTTTCCCCGGACTGACCGGCGATCTCATACACAGGTCCGGCACCACCACTCACCGCCTTGGACTGATCTTGCGCAGGTGCGGGAGCTTCCACCGCAGGTGCTGGCATGGCAGGTTCAGCAGGCATAGCTTCTTCAAACATGGGTGCTGCGGGTTCTTCTGCCGCCGGTGCTGCCCCACTACACGCGGCAAGCAATATGATTACAAGCACAGACAACGAGACAAACGCAGTCAAACGTTTTTTCATAGTCTCCTCCGAAGATATTATCGCGGCGCTATCAGGTCAATACAGTGAACACGTTCAGAATTTTTGTTTGATACATTTCATTTATCGCGCCAAATCAGTAAAAAAGCAATCACAAGTTTTAGCTATGTGGATATAGATGGCGAAAATTAGTAGTGAACAACAACAGGGACAGCCACCAGTGTGCTGTCCCTGATTTATCTATATTGGGTCAATCTCCGCTGACAGGCTTGCTCACCTTCCGTGTGAATAGTTTCCACAGAGCCCATAGTATAAGTGTTGGAGGTAACAGGATCGGCAGGATGACCACGAACAGCCAGATCGCGAACTCAGCGACACTCTGATAAGCACTGGTCAGAACCTTGATCGCATCTTCCAATACGAATCCCGGCTCCCAACCCTGCGGCTTGGGAGCCGGTGCCAGTTCGGGCAATTCAGGCTCGAAACTGATCGTGATCGTCGAGAAGGCAGATCGGTCATTAAGGTAGTTCATGCGTCCCTTGATCTGTTCGATCTGTGCATCAAGATTGGAAAGTTCCTGATTGATGCGAAGGGCTTCTTCGACGGTCTTGGCATCCTCCAAAAAGGATTGAACACGGTCACGCGTCACTTCGAGGGTGGACAACTGCGATTGCAGGTCCACATATTGGTCGGTCACATCGCTGCCTGAGGCGGTTTCATCCCTGACTTCGATGGCGAGTCCGCGCAGGCGGCTGAGTGCCTTTTCAAACTCATCCACTGGCACACCGAGGGTTACTGAAGCATATTTCAGTTGATGTTCACCATAATCCTGAAACCACACACGTGAACTGACAATATATCCGCCCGCGTCACCGACGATCTGTGTCGTGCGGTCAATGGCGGTGTTGGTATCTTCCACCAGCAAACGCATATCTGAATTTTTTACGATCATCCGATTGGACCGTTCAAGCACGGTCAAATCCCCCGAGCGGTTAGTGACTTCATAAGCCGTACCATCAGAAACAGGAAATCCAATGGATTCCACCGACTGCTGGGCGGCTCCCTCACCCGTTGCTTTCGATGCGTCCACAACTGGTAGGGCGGCGGGTTCAGTAAAGTATTCTGGCTCCACAGCAGGCGCTTCCGCTGCACGAGCTCCCCCACACGCAGCCAGCAACAATGAGGCAACAACAAGCAACATGAACAGACTGGATCGAGTTTTCATCTTATCCTCCGGGAAATTTGTTTTGACTTTCGGCGTTGCTGAAAGGACGACGGAGGCAGGGAAATGTTCCCCTAAAAAACGACCATAGACGATAAACCGCAGACCATGCTCAATAGCAATCCATACGGTCTGCGGTCAAAACAAGTTATTGCGCAGCACACAATACGAACTCCGCAACATGTGATGTGGTCTCGATACGGGGCGGAACAGCACCGCCCCTACTCGACCACCATCAATTTATTTCAAAATCACATCCACTTTCACCACACCAGCCCGATCATGCCTGGCTGCCAACTTGACTCTCGTTCCCTTCTTTCCTTTCACCACCCATTCCACTTTAATACGGTCGCTCGTGCCTTCATCTGTTTCTTCGGGGATGACAGGCTTATACGCCCTGCCTTCCAACTCGCCAAGTTCTTCACGCTCCTTTCCCGATTGCAGTGACGCGCCACGCGGCAATTGGATCTCTGCGATAACGCCGCGCGATGTTTTCTTTTCGAGTGCTTTCTTTGTTACATAAGTCGGAAGCCAGCCTTCGTTCTGGATCACAAGTCGGACCCGAAACGTATCTGCTCCAAGTGAGGTAACGCGCGTTTCCCACAGGGCAAGTTTCGGCGAGATGAGAGCGTGCCACACGATCCAATCAGGGAAGGGGCTGATCTCCTTCTCCAAGAACCTGAGAGGCGGATTCGTCCACATGTTCATGAAGTCCCAGCCGCCCAGTTCCACCTTGCCGAGCTGCGGATGATCGAACGGATACCAATCCACATATCCCTTGCCTTTGAGGATTTCGTCGTTCCACTTAAGCATCTTGAAATCATCTTCGACGGGATGCTCGCGATACCAATCGATGAACTTGAATTTTTCGATACCTGCCTGTTTCATCGGGCTCCAGAATTCAACCGTCCATGAAAACACACCGATGTGATCATACGTCCATGTATCAAAGCCACCTGTGATCACCTGCTTGGGATGGTATTTGAAATCATGAAAGACCGAGACATTCGGGTAACTCGTGATCTCGGTTCCCTTCTCGCCAATCTTCTGATACGTCCACAGGTCGTCAGTCGGAAATTCATCATCGGGGCGGTCATCATACGGGCGCAACAACACGCCGCTCATCGTATGGAACGAGATCGTGCCAGTAATGTTCGGATGCTTCGTAATGAAGTCAACAAGATTACGCGCTTCGGGTTCGCTGGCCGGATACGGTCCCGCGCCGTGCTGCTCGCCTTCCATGCGCCAACCCGCGGGAAAGTTGCGATTCAAATCCAGACCCTGTTTGGGTCCTTGAATCTTAATCGTTACGCCGTCATAATTTTTCAAAAAGCCTTCAGGCAGTATGCGATAATATTTTCCATGCTTTTCCTTTTCGATCGGGTCACGCCGCACCATCAAGCGCGGATCATCGGGATGCACCTTCCATGCGCCATGCGGATCTTCCATCCGCATTTGCAGAATGCGACCATCACCATCGATATCTTCCATCCCATTCATACCTTCGATCGGCTCATCGGTATACGGGTATTCACGCGTGCTTGAACGGATCAACTTTGGTCTATCTGCCAGCGCCCATTCTGCGCCATCAGGATTCACACGCGGGATAATATAAAATGCGCGCGTATCCAAAGCACGAGTGATGTTCGTATCCTTTTTATATTTTGTCACCAATGATTGGATGAGATACAACGCCGCCGCGGACGCGGTCACTTCGGACGCGTGGATATTGCCATCCACCCAAAAGGCTGGTTTCTCCGTGTCACTCCCCGACTTGAAATTGGTCGCAGTTACGAGCCACACATCCCGCCCCTCATGGCTTTTCCCGATGGATTCCAAACCGATGAGATTCGGATAATCCTTTGCATAAGCTTTCAACAGACGGGTGAGTTCATTGTATTTGTAGAACTTGTTGAAACGGACTTTTGGCATGGGTATCTCCTGAATTAAGTATTTTCAAGCATATCGAATTTAAATTCGTGGTTTTTCATCAAGGACGACTGGCCTGCTCCTCCATCCATTGATTCTCGAGTCTAAAACCAGGCTCGCCACACTTTCCGGGTACACGTTTTCATGTCGCGATAATTCATCAATCGGCATCCAGATGGGAATATAGACTCCTTCTTCAGGGTCGTCAGGATCGGAGTCGGTAAACTCTTCGCCAGTACCTGTTCCAAATTCCCCGCTGATACGTTCAACCAGATAATAGACCTGTGTGCTTTGAGCAAAGTGGATGGTCGCCACCTTTTGCCTGATGGCAACTTCGACACCCAACTCCTCCATCGCTTCACGGACTGCGCCTTTTTCCGGAGTCTCGCCTTCATCCACGCCACCACCCGGGAAGACAAAATAATCCAACCCGGCGCGGTGGCGTTCGATCAGTGCAACCTTGCCATTTTCTATCAACACAATCCCGGCACGAGTTCTCAAGCTAAACCTCCCAAATTCAAAATTTATCGTACTCGATTCAAATATGCCAGTGCCTGATATAAAACTGCCACATCCAGCGCATGAGGAAATTCATCACGCCTTGTCATTTCGATCAATTCTTCAAGCGGTACCAAATGGACTTCGATATCCTCCCCTGCATCCAGAGCTTGTCCGCTCACCTTTTCAGCATCCAACGCAAGAGAACAATATAACGAATTCGTCTGCAGAGCCGGGTTGGGATACAACCTGCCGACCTGCACAAATTCACCTGCCGTGTAACCTGTTTCCTCAAGTAACTCACGTCGCACCCCCACCATCGGATCTTCGCCATCATCCACCACCCCGCCAGGGATTTCCAACATTGCCTCTTGAACTCCATGGCGGTACTGCTTTACCAGCACAACTTCATTATCTTTGGTGATCGCAACCACGTTTCCCCAAGTCCGAAACTCAAAAATGGTTGCATCCAGAAAATGTCCATTGGGAAGTTCACATTTGTCAATGCGAAACCTTGGATGAGGATAGGTTGTCTCTAAAACCTTCCATGGTTCGATGGGCATGGTTTACGGATCCTCAGTCTCTCTTGCCACACGGTTAATTTCATCCAGACCGGCGCCTTTGGCTTTTTCAAGTCGCTCGAAACGCTTTGTAAACTGACTCATGGCATAGTTCACAAAGTCATCCTCCACCAGCCCAAACGGGACCACGTCATATGCGGCAAAGGCATCACCGATCACACCAATGGCAAACGGAAGCAAGGCGTTCATCTGCGCGTCGAGTGTGTGCCATTCTTCGGGGTATTCTGCGATAAGGCGCGAAAGCAGGTAAACACCATACGCAATATGGCGCGACTCATCCTGCTTGAGGAGTGAGATGCCTTTACGAAGTCCTGGCATCAGGTCGTTGCGTTCGAGCATGGTGAAGAAGGCGTGATACCCCGTCTCTGCAAGGACACCTTCGACGACCATGTTGTACGTCACTGAGGCGCGGACCTGGGCTGAGGGCGATGGATCAGCTTCCAGCGTGGAAAGAGCCGTTGGCAAGGCGTCGTAGAAAAGTTGATGGTAGTTGTCAGCGTGGTATTTGGTCAAATCCATGTTGACGCCCGCAACCTCATCCAGAAATCTTCTGAAGAAATCTGTATGTTTGGCTTCTTCAAAGAGAAAGGTGGTCAGGTACATTTCTTCTTCAACGCGCCCCTCTTTGGCAACAACCTGAATGAGCGGAAGCAGGTCAAGAGTAACAGCCTCCTCTCCTGCAACAAACATCGCAAGCAGGCGCAGGATCAGATCCTTTTCGTTATCCTTGAGCGTTGACCAATCAGCTTTGTCTTTCGAAAGGTCAATGTCAGATGGATTCCAAATGCCGAGACGTTTGGCTTTTTCGTACAGGCGCATGGGCGGGAGGCTGCGGTCAAGTCCGCGGGTGGTGGTGGCAAAGAATTTGTGCATATGGCGGATTTTATCACGCACCCTATTGACTTTTGACCTAGAAAGTTGTAATATGTCGTCTAACGACATATTGAGCAAAGGATTTCATTTTGATGAAAACGCCAACCACATCTCCATTGACCGAAGCCACGTTCTTCATCCTGCTGAGTCTGGCACCTGCGCCCAAACATGGTTATGCCATCATGAAGGAGGTCAAAGACCTCAGCAATGGGCGGATCAAATTCAGCACGGGCACGCTGTATGGCGCGATCCGGCGCCTGCTCGAACAGGGCTGGATCAAACGCGTGGCAGACCCCGAACCCAATCCGACCGATCGCGAGCGAAAAGCATACACACTGACAGATAAAGGGCGCAAGGTGGTCAACGCCGAGGTCGAACGTCTGAAGTCCCTGCTCAGCACCGCGGAACAACGCACATCCGAGAGCCCATCATGAACTTTTTCACGCGGCTCAT
>CAYTDB010000134.1:0-14286 GCA_964436455.1 uncultured Anaerolinea sp.
CGAACGCGACGAAGGCATAGATCGAAAGGGAGAGCAGTGTCCAATCCTGCCAGATATTGCGAACCAGTTGCCGGAGGGGGTGAAGCGAACGCGTCCATAGCAGGGCGATCCCAATCGTCGCGAGAAGCGGGATCCAGATCTGCCAAGTCCAATACTCTATTCGAAAGCCGAAAATTCTCAACCCATACGTGCCCATGTCGGTCCACCACCAGGCAAAAACCAGTGACCAGCCCAGATAGCTATACGCCCAGTGCGGAAACCCTTTGATCAGCCCTATCAGAAGTCCAAGCAGAACGGCTGCATAAAATGCCAGGTAGGGGTATGCAGTATTAAAGGGATACTGGGTCCTGCTAAGCACGCTGGCAATTCCGAATAATGCGAATGGCAACGCGCCGATCAATGCATCCCAATGATTTGTGCCTCCATCGGTGGATGCCTCTGCTTCCACTGTTTCATTCGTGACCATGATCGTTTCCTTTCTTTCAAGCTCATGCCAGAACTCGCGTAAGACGTTAAGCGGTAATCCGCCCAACTCCCGTACGCATATAAATATCATTGACAACATCCCGTTCACGACTGCCTCTTTCACGGAGTCCTGGAAGACGATTTGCATCTCTTCGGCAAATTCATCCCGAAACCTGCGCGGGTAGAGGCGCAAAAGGCGGGCGTATAGAGTCGTCAGGGTATCGAAAATATTTTTCATGTCTTTCTATGCCAGCCTCGACCGTCCCGCCGAACGACGAAGCAGTTCCAGCCAGGCGGGGAGGAGCATGACGAGGGCGATCTTTCCCGCCTGGACGAACATTTCGGCGTTTGTTGTGAAAGTGCCCTGATGTGCCAGCCAGTAGGAATTGGAGCCCAACCCTGCCGAGAAAACAATCACCACAACGCCCAGAGTCAGTGTCAACACGCGCCGGGCTGTGGTTTGACTTCGAAGATACAGGATTACCATTCCCACAAACAATACGGCAAATGCGATCATGAAATAGAGAGTGTATAACCGGTCCATTTCGTCAAATACGACCATCACAAGCAGGGGCAATATCCCAAGCATTAAGTAGGATGGGATGGTCCAGTCATTCCAGAGATTGGTGAAAAAACGGATGGAAGGCTTGAACGAACGTGAAATTGCAAGCGCGACTATGAACGCCGCAACCAACGGTATCCATGCCCGCCAACCCCACAATTCCCGCCCAAAGATCTGGATACCAAAAAGATTTATTCCCGGGGTGGAGGCGTTTTGGATATAGAAAGCCCAAATCAAAGCCATCCCTGAATATGGATAAGACCAACGGGGAAAGTGTTGGACCCATCCAATGCCGAATCCGATGGCTGGCAGGATCAAAAATGTGAGAAATAGCATCCCTCCCACGGAGTTGAACCAGTCCAGTTCAAACAGGGATAGTGGTAATTCCAGCATGATCATGATGAGCCCGGATAGAAAGAACGGGAGTGTGCCCATCACCAGCTGCCCGGTTGTTGCCGGGGAACCTGATGCATTCTCGTCTAGCATGATCAATTCCTTTCCATGGAAACCTTGCCAGAATTCTCGTGAAACATTGAATGGCAGCCCGCCCAATTCTCTCAGGCAGACGAAAGTCATCGGCAGCGCCCCGTCAGGATCGCTTCTATCAATGAGTCTCTAAATACCTTCTGCATTTCTTCGGCGAACTCATCCTGAAACTTGTGCGGGTATACCTGGATGAGGATGGCAAACAGCCGCGTAAGTAGACCAATGGAAGCATTCATATTCATCAATTATGTTTCGCGATGTCCCAGAGCCTTCCAAAAAAGAAGGGGACCAAAAATCAATATTGCACTTGCCATAATAAAGATGAATAAGTTAATAATCAGGTCAGGTGGATTGATGATGTGCATGCCTGGAGCAGGGACTTCCAGCTTATAGACCTTGACGTAGGCATATGCCATCCCTACCAAAAGATTCCCTCCCAGCGCCACCCTGATCTCTGTGCCCCAATTCTCCCAGTGTACGATCAGGGCGGCCGAAAGCGCGGCAACGAGTCCGGAACAAAAGGCAAGCCACGCCTCAATGTTGTCAGGGACAAATTCCAGCATCATTTGTGGAAACAGGACCGGCATGAGGAAAAGAACCGCTAATAATCCTTTTCTGCGATTCTTTCGGAAGAGCCAGAAGAGACCGATCACGGGCAGGAGAAGAACGACAATTGCGATCAAATTATCGAATTGCCAGTCTACGAAGATTCCCAATTGAGCATTGAGCCAGGATAATCCCAGCGCGGGGAGAACAAGACCCACCCAGACCCAGTATCCATACCAACTGGCGCTCCACAGAGGCCATTGTTGTCGCCCGGCATATGCAACCATAAAAACAAGAACGATCAACAAGGGAACGAAAAGAAAAAGGGTCGATGCTGATTGAGATGGCTGGTTTTGAAAGATCTTGTTCACCCCAATGCAGGCGGCAGCCAATAAGTGAGGCAACCCGGACAGGACCATGTCCCGCCAGGAACCAGTAGACCGGGCTGCGGACTGACTTTGTAAGGTTTGCATGTTTCTCTCCCTTCGTATGAGTTCATGCCAGAATTCTCTCAGGGCACTGACTGGCAGATGGATTGATTCTCTGAAGCATACAACCAGTAAAGGGATAAGTCCGACTTTTGCCGTGTCATGTACCAAATCATCGAATACGACTTGCATGTCGGACGAGAATTCTTCGCGAAACTTGCGCGGATAGAAGCAGAGCATCCTGGCATACGCGGATGTGATGATTTTTAACAAGAGGTTCATGCTGGACTCTCAGGGATGCGCTCTTGTGCGGTGGTGAGCAGCGATTTCAACCGTTCCACTTCTACGCTTATGATTTTTCTGCCCCTGTCGGTGAGCGTGTACGCTTTCCGTTCCCGGTCAGTGGGATTGGGTTCCGGGTCGCTCACGCGCTTGATCCAGCCCAGTTCCAACAGACGCCTCAACGCGCCGTACAACGTGCCGGTACTGAAAACGATCCGACCGTTGCTAAGAGCCTTAACCTCCTTCATGATGGCGTACCCGTGTTTGGCTGAAGGGGACAGGCTTAACAGAATAAAGAAGGTGGCTTCCGTCAGTGGGGAGGTTGGCTGAGGTTTCATGCTGAAATAAGATCCTTTTTGCTAAATATGTCGTCCAACGACATATTACAGCTTTTGCAGAGAAAAGTCAATAGATGCCGATACTGACTTTGTTACTGACACACCTGATCGTTTATTTTCCCGCTGAATAAAATATGATTCCCTCACTGATCTGGTGGTAAAGGAATGTAGTACAACCCGCCAAAATCCTTTGTTGCGACCAAGGCAGATCCATTCGGTGCAGCGATTAACCACGGCGAAAATCCATCACCTATTAGTTCCCAATATGCCTCCATCTTTCCATCCGGCAGGGAGACGAGCGAAACACCCTGGGCCGAGGCCGCGGCTACTTGAGATCTTTTGACCAGATACACAAGACTGAGGTGGGGATATTCACGGGGCGTGTGACTATTCAACTTCAACCGTGACTGTGTTGTTTCCGGTTGATCCACCCACACCATGTCATATTCATCCTGATACGTTGGTACATCCTCCAGTTTTGCCATCTCCATCAGATAGCCGTTCGGAAAAAGGAGCAGGGTGTGATATTCGTGATTATAGACATGCACCTCTCCGCTCTGGGAATCATACAGGTAGGTCCCCTGATTACGGGGATGATTAAGGCGAACAGCCAGATAATATCTATTTCCATCTGGATGTACGAAAGAGCCGGAGGCTGAGATTTCATCAGGAAATTTGACATCCACCCCAAAGATATCTGCAAGCACATTGGTCATTACAGGTGGGTCTGTGCCGAAATCAATCATCAGCCATTCCCCAATGCCGTTCATGAGCACTTCATGATCGCTCAAACCCTCGACCCAGGGAGCACTCTGGCCGAATTCTCCATCCAGGGAGATACTTTGCAGAATATCGCCGGTGCCACCGTCAATCATGTACAAGGTGCTGCCTGCATCGCTCCCCTTGCGGCCATTGAGCCGGGCAATGACCAATTTCTCACCGCCTGGCAACCAGGCAAAGGTATCCCAATGGAATTCAATGAAATAGGTGGATTCGGTCAGAGGAGTTTCTGTAGATTGGATCATAGGGATATGCTTTATATGTCGCCTGACGACATGTTGCCTGGCGACATATTACCCGATAATGTGGAAAAAGGCAAGTAATTTCCCCTATAGGAAGGAAAACACTAGAGTGTCATCCAACAAACGGCAGGCAGAGTTGTTTGCAAAGCAGGCTGTTTTATAACACCAGCAGATTGGGATCCATACGATCCTCTGTTCCATTATGGAGAGGAAGGCTCAATCTCGATGGTTACGGTGGCTTTCGGTTGGCCGATCAATTCGCCCATTTCTGGCAATTTCAGGTTTACAGGTGTAATCATCAGATAAAGGGCGAACAGTCTATTGCTGGCCCTTTTAGACAATCTTGAACCAAACAAAGGGTGATTTCGCCGCCGAAATTGCTCAAACCACCAGAATTTGTGTTCGGGCTATTTCTGACCAATACAACAGGTATCACCTGCGTACGGGAAAGACCCTGCAAATCGATTGGTTCCGTCTCCACGATCTGCCGCAGATCGGCTTCGGAAAACTGACCCGCCTGATGCAATAACACATGGGTGGGCTGGGAGAGACGCTGATGTGTTTGACCTGATATCTGATGCAGTGCATGGGCGTAGAGACGAACCACATACCTGTCATAGAGGACAGCGAAGGCCTGTGGATCATTGCGTGCTGCCAAGGCAAGAGAGGCGTCGTCAGAGGATGCCATGAGGATCAATATTATCCGGTAGGTTTGTCTATAAGTTTTACGCGGAGTCATCGAAAATCTTGCATACTGAAATTCCGTTTTTGATAGCAATTCTCTTTCCTCTTTTTGCTATTAAACCCGAAGATAATTCCGATCATTGGCAGTAAGCTGCTGGACACAATCAATCCAAACGGGGGCAGGTTCACATCCAGATCCCCAATGCCATTCGCAATTTGCCCATGGCAGGTTTCAAGGAAGCGACCTGTACATGGAAGATCTGGAAGAATCATCCGTACTTCAACTCTTTGACATATTCACTCTCGTGGAAGCTTGGAGATTCTGGCAGGCGCACGGATGGGTAGGTTTTTTAGGCTTTCCCTCCAAAACTGACCACTCGAGGGGGGACCCCCCTTCTTTCAGGTTTAACATAACCCTATGGCTCGTATTGGTGTAACGGGTATCCCGGACCCCTATCATTTCTTTGGCACATTTGCCGGTCTTCCGTTTTGGGGAGGCGGATTGACGCTGCTGTCCGCTGCACCTGGCATCGGTAAGACCAGCTGGATGCTCCGTATGTTGTTGAACGCTGCGGCATTGGGTGTTCCCTCGGTTTTGGGTTGTTATGAACACACGGAAGATGAATTGAAGTTCCGTCTCAGTAAACAGGCGGAAGCCATGGTTGCAGGGCCGCATGCAGGTGTCCAACTGACAGCTGTGGAAGATGTTTTGGCGCAAAGTGCCAACGGCATCTTAATGGCTCTGGATCACAGGAAGGACACCATCCGTTCCCTCGAAGAAGCGTTGTTGAAGCTGTATGGTTTTCCTGATAAGGGGCCTGCGCTCGTCCTGGTTGATTATTTGAACCGTATTCCCGTGGTTGGCTTGACCGGGGTTCAGCCGGTCGAGACCCGCAGTGGTGACGCCGCCATCGAGCTGCGTGAAATGGCAAAACGGCATGGGTGGGCCGTGCTTGCCGCCGCTGCCCTGGACGCTGCTGGCTTCGCCGGGAAGGAAGTCTTTGACCTCTCTGATCTTTTCGGTGATGAACGAGTACCGTACACAGCCGATCGAGTCTATGTGATTGCCAGAAGTGGTCAGCCCATGCCCTGCGGCTGTGTTGATCTCGCTGTTCATACACTGAAAGATCGAACAGGCCCTATAAGGAATTGGAATATGCAGTTCTGGGGCGAGCGTTTTTATCCTGCCCTCCATCATGAAAAGAATAAGCATGAAGCAATCTTGCTGGTTCCTGCTTTGGAAAAGGAAGTTGCTTGATGACAGAAGCGGGCGCCATTCTACAAGGCATTCTCAGGCAGGGTTGGGCTGCCATGGCAGCTTTCCTGGTTGTGATTGCATTGCTGGGCGGGCTGGTTCAGGTATTCAAGTTTACCGGCGGGGTGCTGCTTGGCTCGGGCATTTGGGTATCGCAAGCGGTGGCCGGTGTCCTGGGCGTGGTCGTGATCGCCTTGTTTGGTTTTCTAGCTGTCCCTATTCTTGCGCAATCTGCGCTCGTTGCGGCAGAGGTGGGGTGCGGACCTGTCGTTGAAATCGGACAATTTTCCGCCCTCGTCATTGGCGGGATTGGTTCGCTGCGGATGTTGAAAGGTGTTCTCCAGGCGGTGGTCAGTGCATCGCTTGGCGGAAGCGGTGGGGTTTCGACTGCGTTGATCGAGATCGCGGAAACCCTTTTTGGAATGTTATTGATCACTGTTGCGGCTCCGGTTGCAGCGGCATTCTTCGGTGCTTGCTGAAGCAGGCAATCGACAAATAAAGGAGACTTACGCAGATGGGTGTGTTTGATGTGGTGTACCAACATATTGCCAATCTTTCCCGTGACGCCTGGGCATTCATGACCGGATTGTTGGTCATCGTGGCAATGCTGGGCGGGTTGTACTACACCTTGCAGGGCAGTGCAGGGATGGCATTTGGCGGCAGCAAGATGGCTGGCATGGCGATTGTTGGGATCGTGGGTTTGGTGATCGTTGTCTTGATTGCCTTCCTGATGCTCCCCGAGTTGGGAAATGTATTGCAAAACAGCATTCCCAAGGCTCCATTCTAGGCGAAGGTATCGGGTGAGGCTGAAACATGTTCAACGATAGAGATTTGGGAATCCTGGGAGCGGGTGCCTTGGGCGCGATTCTTTGTTTGATGCTCCCGTGGTCGTTCGGCGCGAAAGTGGCTGTGGCGGTCCTGCTCCTTGTGATCTTTATGGCGCTGGCCTTTGTTCGTCTGGGCGGAGATCGACTTACGCTGGAACAGCATCTGAAACGCCAGCTCTTGTTTGCGTTCCAGCCTCGTCGATACAGCTATTTTCCAAAAGCAGCGAAGAGCAATGCGGCAAGGCCAGGTGTTGAATCTGCGCGCCCAGCCATGAGTCCCATCGCGTTCAAACTGGACGATACGGGATTGTATTGGCTGATGACGGTCTGGCTGGTTGTGATTGGCGCGTATGTCCTGTATTGGGCTTACTTCCTGGAGGGCGCAAAAGAGGCTGCCTTTTGGATGGAGCGAATGGTTAGATAGATCAAGAGGTGTATTGTGGAATTTGTACTTGCGTTAATGGGGGCTTTGTCTCTCAGCTCCATTCCTTTGATCCTTGGCTGGAGACGTACAGCGGATGAGGCTGTGCTGGCGCGTCAGCTTGGTATCGTGCAGGGCAGGAAAAGATTTGACCCTGAAAAATTTGCTTTGCAGACCGGGACGGGTTTGGGGTTCAATCAGATCGCCATGGGTTTTCTGGCGTGGATTGGAGGCAGTTTCTTCGCCGGTATGGCGCTGGGTTTTGTGGCAGCGATCTTGTTTGCCGTTGCTGGCGGGCTGCTCTACGGGGGCACATTGTCCGACCGCCGCCAGGAGTTCACCATTCAACAAGCCAAGGATATTCTGCGGGCTCTGAGTGTTGTGCAGACGCTTTTGAAGCAGGGCAAGCCCCTGCTTGATTCGTGGGCACAGGCAGCAGGCGCGGTTGGTCCTGCAGGACAGATTGTTCTCTCCGACCTGGTGAAACGCCTGCGCGGTTGTACTCCTTCCACGGAAGGCACGACCGTCCGGGCGTGGTCTGATGCCTGGGACAATCCCGCGGTGGATATCGTCGCGACCGTTTTGTATAGTTACTACACCCTCAATGTTCAGGTGACCCCGTTGATCGAGAATCTGCGCAACACACTGTCTGCTGTGGTTGAGATCCTGTCGCGCGCACGGGCAGCGGCCAAGGGCATCGAATGGCAGGCAAAATTCCTGGCGGTATTTCCTCCGTTGGTCCTGGTCTTCATCGGTCTGACCACCCCGGAGGCGGGCCGCCTCTATGCGAGAAACCCGTTGTACTTGATGCCGGTACTGCTCGGTTCGGCGCTCTCCTACTGGCTTTCGATGAACATGGTGCGTAACGGTCTCTCGATCGAGGCGTCCATGGGATTGCAGGAAGAGGGCAGCATTCCAGTGGAGAAGATGGGCTCGATCTAAGAGTTATGTGGAACTGGAATGTCGAAGGGATTCTTCTCGCTGTCCGCCCTGGTCATGGGCGTGCTGTGCGCCTGCTCAGCCGCGTTTATCTTTATGTATGCCACGGTTGTTGGGCTCACGATTCCTCAACTGCCTGGCTGGGCGCAGGGCCCGGTGGAGGAATGGATGCTGGATATTCCACAGTTTTCAGAGCACATTGAAGACGAAGGCTCCTTTATCGACAGTGCTCCAGGTGGAAACCCGGGAGACAATTATGAAAGCAACAATGGTGGTGGTTCCATGCCAGCGCTGGCAGGTCCGGTTCCGTGGTCGGGGTATCTGGGTCCGAACGGGATCCCGGATGGATTTCCTCTGTGGGGTGCAATTCACCATCCCTGGGGAGGGGATTTCGATAGGCCTCTGATCGGATGTCAGTTTCATGACTCGCATTATACGAACCACACCGGTTTTGATTCCCCGGTTTCTGCAGGTACTCCGTTGCATTCCACGATGGGTGGGGAGGTGGTTTGGGCGGGATATACAAAAGGCGGCTGGGGAAGATTGGTGGTCATTGAGAACGGCGACTATCAGATCTGGATGGCTCACCTTTCCGAGATTCAGGTGGAGGTGGGGCAGATCGTTGAACCGGGCGAGATTCTTGGTTTGAGCGGCGGGGATCGCAATCAGGACGATCAGGCCGGGAACAGCAGCGGCGCCCATCTGCACTATGGCATAAAGAAAAGGACCGGGCCGGATACTTATGTCTGGGTGGACCCGACTGGCTATTTTGATGTTGGTTCATTAACGAAATGGGGCTGCAGTCAGTGAGGTGTATGGATGGCGGAACGCGTTGGAAAAGCTGTTTTTGATGATCACGTCTCCATTGAGCTTGCCCCGGGGCGATGGACAGATACATTCGTATTGCCGGTAAAGCACGACAGAGCCTTGCCGCCCTGGGATTATGCAGCAGTGGTCAGGACGGTGGTTAGGCCTCTATCCAGGCTTCGCAGAGGGGCTTCCTTGTGGGTTCCGGTAAGCGACCCGGGGAGATGGTACTTCGAGGAAGTGAAGCATGCCTTGCGAGATCTCCCCATGCCGCTGGCGGTGACTTTGGGGAGGGACCGTTTGCCTGGGATATCGGACTTTTCCTGTATTCCTCCTGTGTACGCTGTGCCGTGTCGCGGCGGGGTTCCAGCTGAGGAGCCAAATGCTTTTCGTTTATCTGAGCACGCGTTAGCTAGTTTGTTTGTCATGACCCGGTTGGTTGCGGCTTATACCAGTGAGGCCGCAAGCGGTTGTTTGATCAGCGAAACAACCTGCCGGGCGGCGTTATGGGAATTGGAAAAGGCCGGTTATGTTGAATATCAGTGCGATGCATATATTGACTCTCATCTTATCCGCGCCCAAAGGCTGGCAAGTCAAGGATCGAAGATGAAAAAGAATCAAGAGCCGCGACCTTATTGGCGCATCCGGCGGCCGGGTTTGTCTGCTGCATTGAGGGCATGGGGCGTTCCTCCGGAAGCTGAATTTGGCCGCCGCACCGAACGGACTCGTCTGCTCGATAGCACGCATCGACGGCGATCCAGGCAGTGGCCAGCATGGTTGCGGAAGGCTTTTCCTCACGCCAATATTTATGCCGGGTGGAGCGAGGTGGGAATCTCCGAGCTTCGGTCCAATCCGGATGCACTTGCCTGGGGCAGGATGCACGGAGTAGAGACTCTGTTCTGGCTTGAAGTGGAAAGCGGAAAGTCGTCAAGAAAATTGATTCTGGATAAGACAGTAACCAGATGGCTGAAGGCCACGGGTTATGCCAGGGCGGTTGGTGTTCATCTGGTCTTTGTATTTCTGGCCATGCCCTGGGTGCGCGAGGCGGCGCGTCTTGCTTTTACGGATGTGCCGCCTCACGCTGCTGTTGTCGTGGCCGACTGGAGCAGGAGTAATTTTGGTCGGCTGCCGTATTCAAAATGGGGTGAAGTTGTTTTTGAGTAGGGACGTATCTATAGATAAATGTTTTTCGTGTAGTCGCTATAGCAGGTGCTAATGAGTAATAACTCGACTAAAAATAGTGGCTGCTTCATCTATTAGCAGAATAGTGACTACATTTCGGGTGTAGAAAAAGCCCGAAAATGGCGAACACCCGAAGGGCAGTCCCACCCGTCAGGTGTTAGCATGAAAGTGCAATCTGAGGAGGTTGCAGTCGGGCACGTTTTTGGATATGCTCCGTTTGTTAGGTGAACGGGAACGCGTATCCGGGAACGCTGCGTAAGGGACCAGCTGAAACGTGCATGGGAATGGCGCCTTGGCGTCAAAGCCCGCTCAGGTGTTTCCCGAAGGAGACATCGGGACGATGTGGCACGGTTGTTAGCCAAAGGATTACTGGTTGGGATCTGGATCCCGCCACAGAGGAGATCCGGGAAGCGCGCGGGCTGGCGGCACAGCGGCAGAAGATGGTGCGACTGGCAACCCAGGCTGGGAATGCACACCCAGACGGTCAACCGCATGCACAGCGTTGCTCACCGTCATCACTTGAAACATGCCAAGGGAAAACGCTTCAACCAGAAAAACACCAAGTGGCAGCAGGATGAGCATTTGTCTGATTCCGAGAAATTCCAGTTGGAACTGGATATGACCACCAAGCCAAGCAGCATCTGGCAGAACAAGCCGCGAAAATCACTAAAAAACTGGCTCGGATGAGCCACCAGAAACCTTGGGCAGATAGCATGTTGTACTTGATGCAGCTGCCCGGTTTCGGCGTGATCACCGGCATGACCGTTCTGGCAGCCATCGGAGATGTCACTCGCTTCGAGACTTCCGGACATCTGGTGAGCTACTCCGGATTGATCCCTGGACTGGAGCAAAGCGGAGTGAAACTACGCAACAAGCGCATCACCAAGGAAGGTCGCAAGGACTTGCGCTGGGCGATGGTCGAAGTGGCGCAGCGCGCCGTCAAATCCGATCCGATTTGGAAACACCATTTCAATGCACTGCAAAGACGCATGCACTGCAACCAGGCGATCGTGGCAATCGCCCGTCAGTTGCTGGAACTGGTCTGGCAGGTTTTGCACCGCATGCAGCCCTACCGACACTTCTCGCATGAACGCATTGCCTACAAATACCTGACCTGGTCCTGGCAGCTGAGCGACGCGGATCGAGATGGCTTGACCCGCCAGCAATTCACTCGCTACTACCTGATGCGTTTGGGTATTGGACATGACCTGCAACGGATCGCACTCAACCCAAAGCATCCACGCAGGCTGGCCAGTGAAGCCGAGCTTCTGACATTAAGACCGGAGCTCACCCAGATCGAGTAGCCCAAGAACCTTCTTCCGTTCGACCATCACACTCCAGCGCAAAATGCGGGTGGAGATCTGGAAGGCTGCCTGTTGATTGATTTCCTGCTTTCAAACCGCCCTAAAAAGAAAAAGTCCCGATGCCTTTTGACTGGCTCGGGACTTTCTTCACTCGGTTTTCTTCCTAACTCTTGACACTGCTGTTAATCGGTAGGTGCGTTTCTGATTTACCAAACTTCATTAATGCTCTCGCGGAAAAACTCATCAAGCTTTGTGCCGCGAGAAGCAACAACGCTTTTGGGAATTTCCGAATTTTCCCATCGCCCAAGTTCACTCTCAATAAAGTTGCTAATGGCTGGAATCTTTTCGCCTTTGTCTAATTCATTTCCAGCACGTTTACTTTCTAGTAGTTTTGCAATGGCTTCTTTCAATTCGGCGGTGAGTGTAAGTTTTTCAACCGCGATATTGAAATCAGTTGGAACTATTCCACGTTCTTCTTCAATCCATTTCATTGCTAGAATTGGGCGTAGAACATAAAAATATTTTTTCACCCAAACTACATCGCCTTGAAGATATTCACGAAAATTTCCGCGAGCCATGTGTAAATAGTGATAAAGACAGGCGGACGGCGAATAATACTCTTTTGCCAATTGACGCATTTTTTCAGTGACGGAGTATTTTTCAGAATAGATGATTGGCGAACCGAGCCATTCCAAAAGAGGCGGATTTGTCTTTCGTAAAAGTTGTAACGCTTTTTTCAAATCCCATCCGTTTACATCGAGTTCGTCATTAATAGGATATTCAATCACATCTCTTTTTTCGTCAATCGAAAGGTACCACTCAACGGGACGAACATAAATAAAACGAACATCGTAATCGCTGTTTGCGGAGGGGAACCCCCAAGCACGACTACCAGACTCGCAAGCATAAACAATCTTGATATTGTTGCCAGATTCAACTTCGGCTAGGCGAGAGTTTATAAATTTTTCCATGACTTCAAAACCAGATTTTGATATAAGGAAAGCACCTAACGAGACTGTCGAAAAACCCCTGTTTCGAAAAATGCTCATAAAAATCTCCCACCACAGGCTCAAAAATCACTAAAATGTTGCCAAAATGTGGTGTGGTGCACCCAAAACCAGGTGCTTTTCAGCATTTCTCTCCCACTTTTCAAAAATAATTTTTGAAAGGGGACTTATTCGACAGTTTCAACGGTTTGCGTTATTAGAATGAACTTGCTTGGGATGTCCACTACGCTCCGCTGCGGGATGATATGGCATCAGCGTATCCTTGAGGAGATACCGCCGCAGGGGCGCTGATGGGGTGTGAGTGTCTGGGTTGTCCGACAGCCGCTATGGGACAGATTTCGCTGGAAGAAATCGAGAGCCCGCTGCTTTTAACCTGCGCTAACTCATCTAAGCCATCGGTAATGCTGTTTTAGTGTGGGTAGAGCATTTCGCCAATGGAAAAAGCTATCCAAAACAAAATTGGAATTGAACCGAGTCCGAGACCAAGCCAGACTTGCCAGGTTCGATAGTTCTTACGCACAGCACCAATGCCAGAAACCACACAACCTACACCTAACGGGATTGTAACTGCCGGAGAGAACATGGCATCGCCTGGGATCAGTATGGCAACCAGCCCTGGGATGATGAAGACAAACGCCACTGCACCTAACCCAACCACTACCCATCCAAGCATATTTTGCGGAACAAACCGGACGACCAGCAGACCGAGGATGATGCCAACAATTATTCCGCCAATCATGAAAATCATAGTTAGCTCCTTACTCTCATGGGCTACCTGTTTTTAGGTAGCATACTTTGATACAAATGTCTCCAACTATTTTTATCTCAACTAGTTTGTTTGCCCATGAATGCTTCTTCCGATAACTTTGCCTATTTGGGGGCGATATTTGATATGTGTGCTTTTTTTGTTTGCCATGCCTAGTTGTGAATTGCCGCCGAACGATTTGCGTTTGCTGCGGTGAGGCGGGTGTGGATACATTCATTATAGTGGGAAATGCCCAGGTTTGAATCAACTTTTTTAGCGAGACGAATCCCCACTGTCAGCTTCACGCTTTGTTAGGCAGCCTTCAACCTTAGAAAAGATGGATCTACAGGTATTCCTCCATGACGAGATTCGATATACATTTCTAATACATGCCGATCTTCTTCAAAAGCCAATGTTGGGAAAGGACCTGTCAAAGGAAACCAATCAACTTTTACCAAATCATCTGAAGCTTGGAGTTTGCCACCAGTTACATCTGCAAGCAGATATAGCCCAAGAAAATGATATTTGAGGGAAATGAAAGATGAGACAACATTCAAGATCGATCGAATGGAGATTTCCAAACCCGTTTCTTCCTTCATCTCCCGAATAGCGGCAGTCAAGAAATCTTCATCAAAGTCAATATAGCCACTCGGAAACGCCCACTTTCCTCTACCAGGTTCGCCCAAGCGTTGACCTAGTAATATTTTTGACTCTTTGACAGCGATGATACTAACAGTAGGTAAGGGATTCTTGAAATGAATAAACCCACATTTGAGGCAGGTCATTCGTTTATTGGATTCAATGGGTTGGAGAACTAATTTATCACCACAGAGAGGACAAAATGAATATTGCATATCAGTGTAGCCTGTCCGTAGTTCATAGTTAATGAAAACTTGTTTCTGTCGCATTTGGTATTCTCAATTTCAGGGCTGCCCAACGAGACTGTCGAAAAACCTATTTTTCAGACAGAACGTCGGGCTGACGAC
>CAYTDB010000135.1:0-4611 GCA_964436455.1 uncultured Anaerolinea sp.
CTAAAACAAGGAGAAAAGTACCAAAAGGTTACAAGTGCCTTGCCTTTTTGTTAGGCTTACCCTAAAATAAAAGAGAGGGGAATATGTTGTTTTGTCGGCTTACATATGAGAGTGTACTTGAGGAGGTGCGTCTCGTTCGTGAAAACCGAACTTAATCCACAAAATGCCTTTCGACATATTTTAGTACCCAATAAATCTACCCGAGGAGAGTAACATGAATAAACATTATTCCAAGTTTTTTTCATTTGTAACGATACTGGCTTTGATGCTTGTAGCTGTGCCGATGCAGAGTGCGCAGGCACTGTCTGCGGATATCGTCATTAGCCAAGTATATGGCGGCGGAGGAAACTCTGGGGCAACCTACACACACGATTTTATTGAGTTGTTCAATCGAGGTACATCTTCTGTATCTCTAGCAGGATGGACGCTACAATATGCAAGTGCAACAGGCTCGGGGAACTTTGGTTCAAGTTCCACGCAATTAACCGAATTGCCTAATGTATCCCTTGCCCCTGGTCAATATCTACTGATTCAGGAAGCACAAGGGAGTGGCGGCACGACTGCTTTGCCTACACCTGATGTTTTCGATGCAACACCGATCGCCATGAGCGCAACGGGAGGCAAGGTTGCACTTGTTATGTCAGCCACAGGTCTCGGGTGTAATGGCGGTTCTACAGCGTGTTCTGCCGCGCAATTGGCACTTATCAAAGATCTGGTGGGTTGGGATGGGGCGAATTTCTATGAAACCGCCGCCGCGCCTGCAACAACCAATTCAACGGCTGTTCTACGTCTTGCCAATGGCTGTACCGAGACCGACAACAATGCTCTGGACTTTGCCTCAGGCACACCAACCCCACGTAATACAGCATCCCCGCTGAATCCATGCGCTGCAGAGGATGCGGCACCTACCGTTGACAGCACCTTCCCAACCAACGGCGCGACAGATTTCCCAGTCAACGCCAACCTTTCCGTCACTTTCAGTGAGCCAGTGAATGTTTCCTCTTCCTGGTTCACGCTGGTCTGTTCGGTCAGCGGTCCGAGCGGCGTACCCACTTCCTTTAGTGGTGGACCCACCACCTTCACCCTCGATCCCGGCGTGACGCTCACCAATAGTGAGAGCTGCATCCTGACGGTCCTTGCGAATCAGGTCAGTGACCAGGACTCCAACGATCCGCCCGACAACATGGTCATGAACTTCACGGTTGGGTTCTCACCGTTCAACGTATGTGATACTTCCTTCACCCCGATTTATGCCATCCAGGGCAGCGGACTTTCCGCCGCCATTACAGGCACAGTCACCACAAAGGGTGTCGTGGTCGGTGACTTCGAAGGCTCAGCCAGCTCTTCCGGTTTCTACCTCCAGGAGCTGAACGGTGACGGCGATCCTGCCACCTCCGACGGCATTTTCGTCTATACAGGCAGTTCCAATCTGGTAAGCATAGGGCAGGTGGTAAGAGTGTCCGGTTACGCCCGCGAACGCTTCAACCAGACCACGCTCAACGGCTCGAACAGCAACAACTCCGCAGTTCCCGCTGCAAATATCGTCCAATGCGGCAGCGGTTCGGTTACCCCACTCGATCTAACCCTGCCTGTCACCAGTATTAATGACTTCGAACGTTACGAAGGCATGTTGGTGCGCTTCCCGCAGTCCCTCGTCATTGCCGAATATTTCAACTATGACCGCTTCGGCGAAATGGTTCTTGCCCTGCCGTTGGCTGGCGAGACCCGCCCCTTCACCGGGACAGCCATTGACGAGCCCGGCGCCGCGGCGAACGCCCGCACCCTTGCCAACAGCCTCAGCCGCGTCACTCTCGACGATGCACAAAGTGCACAAAATCCCTCAACCCTTCGCCACCCGAACGGCGACCCCTTCTCACTCAGCAACCGCTTCCGTGGCGGCGACCTTGTCCAGAACGCGATCGGTGTTCTTGGCTATGAATTCAACCTCTACCGAATCGTCCCGACCGGCCCGGCGGATTACACTGCCATAAATCCGCGTCAGGTGTCGCCCGATCCGGTTGGCGGCAGTCTGCGTGTCGCTGCGATGAACACTCTCAACTACTTCATCACGGCAGACTATCCGACGGGAGACCCGCTTGATAATAAATGTGGACCCGCCAATAACGTCGAATGTCGCGGCTGGGATAGCAACCAGCCTGACGAGCTCATGCGTCAGCGTGCGAAACTGCTCGCCGCGCTTGCCGGCCTCGATGCGGATATTATCGGCCTGAACGAGCTGGAGAACTCCACCGGCGTCGAGCCGCTGGCAGACATCGTGGCTGGCCTGCCGGGCTACGCCTACATCGATACCGGCACCATCGGCACGGACGCTATCAAGGTGGGCCTGATCTACCGGTCCGCCAAAGTGACTCCGGTCGGCGCGTTCAAGATACTTGATTCGAGCGTGGATCCCCGCTTTATCGATACCAAAAGCCGCCCGGCGCTGGCGCAGACCTTCCAAGACCTTTCCACAGGCGGACGTTTCACCGTCGTGGTCAACCACCTGAAGTCCAAAGGCTCTGCTTGTGATGATTTGGTACCTCCTGATCTAGATGCAGGGGATGGCCAAGGCAACTGCAACGGTACCCGCACACAAGCTGCTCAGGCCCTTGTGGACTGGCTGGCAACCGATCCGACCGGTAGCGGTGACACGGACGCTATCATCATTGGTGACCTCAACTCCTATGGCAAGGAAGACCCGATTGACGCCATCCTTGCGGGCGGGTACACCAACCTGATCGCCCAGTATCAGGGTACCTACGCCTACTCCTACGTCTTCGACGGTCAGTTTGGTTATCTGGATCACGCGCTTTCGAACTCCAGCCTGACCCCGCAGGTGACAGGTGCCGCGGACTGGCACATCAACGCCGATGAGCCAGACGTTTTGGATTACGACACATCCTTCAAACCAGCCGCACAGGATGCGCTCTACGAGCCGAACGCCTACCGCTCTTCAGATCACGATCCGGTGGTTGTGGGTCTTGATCCGCTCCATTACAATTTCGCAGGTTTCTTCCCTCCAATTGCGAACGCCCCGGTATTCAACACGGCAAAGGCCGGCAGCAGCATACCTGTCAAGTTCAGCCTGGGTGGGGACCAGGGACTGGACATCTTCCTCGCCGGTTACCCGCTGTCACAGCAGATCGCCTGTGATACCAGCGCCCCCCCGGCTTCTGCCGAACAGACTGTGAACGCGGGTGTAAGCACTCTGACCTACGACCCGTCAACGGATCAATACATATATGTTTGGAAGTCTGACAAATCGTGGGCAGGCACCTGCCGACAGTTGGTTGTGATTCTCAAGGACGGTTCGATCCATACCGCCAATTTCCAGTTCAAGTAAACACCAGGTATTAACGAAAAAGCCGTTCTCGCATGAGAGCGGCTTTTTCGTTGGATAAGCAGGATTACCGGTACACCTGCGAGTTGACACAGTTCGGCAGGTGTTTCCCCTCCAGCCCGGCAATCAGGTTCTTCGCCGCCAGCCAGGCCATGTTCCCGCGGGCGGTGTGGCTGGCGCTGGCGATGTGTGGAGCAATGACCAGATTGTCCAGCGTCAACAAGGGGTGATTTGCAGGCAAGGGCTCGGGGTCGGTCACATCCAAACCCGCCGCGAAGATGCGTTTTTCTTTCAACGCTTCATATAACGCGTCCATGTTCACCACGGGACCGCGCGAGGTGTTCACAAGCACCGCGTTCGGTTTCATGCGGCTTAGGGCTTTGGCATCGATCAAATGACGTGTATCCGGTGTCAGCGGGGTGTGAAGCGAGATGAAGTCTGATTCTTTGAGCAAAGTTTCAAAGTCAACAGGAGTCGCATTGAGTCCAGTATCATGTCCATCTTCGCCAGGGTCATAATAGATCACGCGCATATCGAAACCAGATGCACGGCGCGCCATCGCTTTGCCGATGCGCCCAAAACCGACCAGACCCAGCGTTGCCCCTTGAATCTCATTGCCTAACAAAAGCATCGGACCCCATGTCTTCCATTTACCATCGCGCACATAACGATCGCCTTCGAGCACGCGGCGTCCGGCGCTCATCATCAACGCAAACGAAAAATCGGCGGTTGCATCGGTCAGCACATCAGGCGTGTTGCCAATGGGAATCCCGCGCGCGGTCGCGGCAGTCACATCGATGTTATCGAAGCCCACTGCGTAATTGCTGATGACTTTCAACTGCGACCCTGCCGCATCCATCACTTCCCCATCCACCTTGTCGGTCAACAGGCTCAGCAATCCGTCCACACCTGCTACGCGCTTCAAGATTTCTTCGCGCGGTGGAGGCAGTTCACCCTCCCACACATCTGCTTCGCAAAATTCCTTAACAAGAGCGAGGCCTTTGTCGGGAATAATTCTCGTTACAAACACTTTTGGCTTTGCCATACGCACTCCATAGTTTGTTTCTGATATGATAACAGACATGGACGCAGAACGTTTTACCACGCACTGTCTTACTGATCCACGCATCAAGCGCATGTTAGCAGCCGCGCTCAAAGCGGTTGACCCAGCTGAGGCTGTGCGAAACCATCTCCCGGATGTGAATGGAAATGTGTATGGATTGGGAATTGGAAAAGCCTCCATCCCCATGCTGACAGCTCTTGCGGAAGCG
>CAYTDB010000135.1:4711-14121 GCA_964436455.1 uncultured Anaerolinea sp.
CTCGCTCCGCGCGGGCGAACGCGCCTTGGAATTCGTTTCTGCATTGCAAGAAGATGACACATTGATCTGCCTGATCTCCGGCGGAGGTTCGGCGTTGATGACTGCGCCATACGAAGGCATATCGCTTGAAGACATGCAAACGCTGACTTCGCTATTGCTCTCCTGCGGTGCGCGCATCGACGAGATCAATACCCTGCGCCGCCAGCTTGACCGCGTCAAAGGCGGAGGATTGGCGCGTGCGACGAAAGCAAAGATCATCAGTTTGATCCTTTCGGATGTGATCGGGAATCCGCTTGAGGCAATCGCGTCAGGTCCGACAGTTCCAAATCCGACAACCAGTGAAGATGCGCTTGGCATTATCGAGAAATACTTTTCGAGCTTAACCACAGAGACACAGAGACACGGAGAGTCCTTAAACTCCGTGCTTCAGTGTCTCCGTGGTTCAACTAATAATACACCCCAAGAGTTTGATCATTCTCGTGTGCAAAACACCATCATCGGCGACAACAGGATTGCCGCAATTGGAGCGATGGAGCAGGCGAAGCATGAAGGGTTTGACGCCGAGATTTTGACGAACGAATTGCAGGGCGAAGCGCGTGAAGTGGGTGTGATGATGGCAAAAAAATTGAGGGACGAATCTGCGAATCATCAACGTCCGTTTTGTTTGATCGCGGGTGGGGAAACAACAGTCACCATTCGTGGAGATGGCAAAGGCGGGAGGAATCAGGAACTGGCTTTGGCGGCGGTTAATGAATTGGGTGGTTTGCAAAACGTGATGTTAATCTCGCTGGCAACCGATGGCGAGGATGGTCCCACCGATGCGGCGGGGGCGGTGGTGACAGGGGAAAGTTTTCAGCGCGGGAAGAGGCTTGGTTTGGACGCGGCAGATTACTTGTCCGGAAATGACGCGTATCACTATTTCCAGGATTTGGGTGATTTGATAAAGACCGGTCCAAGTGGGACAAATGTCAACGACCTGATTTTTATCCTCATTTTGTAATATTACATTGACAATGGGTGTTCAAACGCTATATAATGACTTTGTCAGACAAAACAACGTTGCACTTCCCTTTATTGTTAAGTAAGCATAGACCACGGGAACATCATGAAAACAGCTGATTGGAAATTGAATAACGATCCCTTTTGCTAACGGAGCCTTCTCACCCCTCAAACGGTGAGCACGTACTCCGTTTTTTGTTGCCCTGAAAAGGAGGTGATGTTTTAGTAAGAATTCACTGCAAGTGTTAAATTGTTTCAAATCATAAAAGGAGAAGAAAACATGTCTAAAAGCAAGTGGTACGGCGTATTCACCGTACTCATGATCGCCATGCTGACGCTTTCTGCGTGCGGCGGTGGCGCCAAGAAGGTTGAAGTGTTCTCATGGTGGACCGGCGGCGGTGAAGCGGCTGGTCTCGAAGCCATGATCAAGGTCTTCAATGCGGAATATCCCAGTGTTGAGTTCATCAATGCGGCAGTGGCAGGCGGTGCCGGGACGAATGCCCGAGCGGTGTTAGCCACGCGCCTGCAGGCTGGCGATCCGCCTGACTCCTGGCAGGGTCATGCGGGACAGGAATTGATCGGCACGTATGTTGCCGGTAATCAGATCCAGCCGTTGAACGCTCTTTATGAAGAAGAAGGCTGGCTGAGCGTGATGCCTCAGACATTGATCCCGCTCATTTCTGACGGCGGAAATATCTACTCAGTGCCGGTCAATATCCATCGCGCGAATGTGCTTTGGTACAACCCGGCTGTACTTTCAGCCAATGGTGTGTCGGTTCCCACAACCGTGGATGAATGGTTCGCCGCCATGGACACCCTGCAGGCTGCGGGTGTCACACCTCTCGCCCTCGGCGAGCAGTGGACCAAGATGCATCTGATGGAAACCGTTCTGCTCGGAACCCTCGGACCGGATAAATACAACGGTCTGTGGACCGGCGCGACGGATTGGGGCAGCGCTGAAGTTATGACCGCCCTGGAAAACTTCCAGAAAACCATGACCTATGCCAACAGTGACTCTGCCTCACTCTCGTGGCAGGATGCCGCGCAATTGGTTGTCAATGGAGATGCTGCGTTCAATGTGATGGGTGACTGGGCTGAAGGCTACTTCCGTGAATTGGGTAAAGCCCCGATGGCTGATTACGGCTGGGCTCCTGTTCCCGGCAGTGTCGGCGTTTTCCAGTTCCTTTCCGACTCATTCGTGCTCGCTGTCGGCGCGCCGGACGAAGAGGGAGCCATGGCTTGGTTGAAGATCGCAGGCTCAAAGGCTGGTCAGGAAGCGTTCAACCCCGTAAAGGGTTCGATCTGCGCCCGCACCGACTGCGATCCCGCGCTCTTCGGTGAGTACCTGCAATCCGCCATGGACGATTGGGCAAGCAACACTGTGGTCGGTTCGTTGACCCACGGCGTGGTTGCCAATGACTCCTGGAAGTCCGAGATCGATACTGCGCTTGGTCTGTTCGTTCAGGATGGCGATCTGGCGACATTCCAGTCTGCCCTGGTGGCTGCCTGTTCCGCTTCTGGTCCGTGCAAGTAAAAAGTAAGTAAAATAAAGAGGCTCCAGCGGGGTTCGCTGGAGCCTCTAAAATTTAGCGAAAGGCATGCCATGTATAAAAACAAAGACCGATATCTTTCCATCATACTTATTTCCCCATCCATATTGGCTGTGTTGATCTTTGTTTACGGGTTTATTGCCTGGTCGGTGCGGGTCTCTTTGAGCCAGTGGAAGGGTCTTGCAGCAGATTATACGTGGGCAGGTTTAAGCAATTACATCAACCTGTTCTCTGATCCACGTTTCCAAGTGGACATCCGCAACACATTGATCTTCACAGGCGTCTTTGTAGTTGGCTGTATCCTGCTTGGTTTCATCCTGGCGGTAATGCTCGATCAAGGCTTGAAGGGGGAAGGGTTCTTCCGCAGTTTGTTCCTGTTTCCGATGGCGATTTCCTATATCGTGACAGGCGTTGTCTGGCGCTGGCTGATGAACCCGGCGGAGGGGGATCGCATCAGTGGTTTGAATTTGTTATTTTCCAATCTTCATCTGGATTTTTTGATCAACAAATGGCATACGACGGAATATTGGGGCATCGCGGCAATCGCGCTCGCGGCGATCTGGCAGATGTCCGGGTACACGATGGCGATCTATCTGGCGGGCTTGCGTTCCATCCCGGATGAGTTACGTGAAGCCGCACGGATCGACGGTGCAAACGAGTTGCAGATCTATCGCCATATCATCCTGCCGTTGCTTTCTCCGGTCACGCTTAGTGCATTGATCATCCTTGGGCACATGTCGCTCAAAGTCTTCGACCTGATCATTGCGGTTGCAGGGAAACAACTCCCGCTGGACGTGCCCGCCATTTACATGTGGCAGACGACCTTTGACGGTCTCTTTTATGGACGCGGCGCGGCGATCGGGATCCTGTTGCTGATCAGCGTTGCGGTACTGATCATCCCCTATATCCGGTTCACCCTTAAGACGGAGGCACAGCAATGAAAAAGTTCCGTCTTGGCAAAAACTGGTTGTACATCCCGTTGATCGCAATGGCGGTTTTCTATCTCATCCCCATGTATGTGATGCTGGTGACGGGGTTCAAGAGTTTTGCAGAGGTTGACCTCCAGACCATGTGGAACCTGCCGAAGGGAATTCACTTTGACAATTACATCGAAGCCTTTGACCAATTGGCGCCATCGCTCTGGAACAGTTTTATCATGGTCATTCCTGCGGCGATCATTTCTTCCATGCTGGGTTCTCTGAATGGATTTATCCTTGCCAAATGGAAGTTCCGCGGCGCGGACTTTATCTTCCCGTTCATCCTGTTTGGGATGTTCATTCCCTATCAGTCCATTTTGATCCCGCTTGTAATCTTCATCAACAACACCCTTCGCTACATCGGGATGGCTGGCATCCCTGCCCTGATCCTGGCTCACATCATCTACGGCATTCCCATCACCACACTGACCTTCCGCAACTACTATGCCAGCCTCCCACAAGAGTTGTTGGAAGCCGCCAAAATAGACGGTGCCGACATGCTGGGCATTTATCGCTGGATACTCCTGCCGATCTCCATCCCGAGTTTTGTCGTGGTGTTGATCTGGCAGTTCACCTCCGCCTGGAACGATTTCCTGTTCGCGGTGGTGCTTACCGGCAACCGGTCGTGGCCCATCACGGTCGCGTTGAACAATATGGCGGGCAGTCAGATCATTTCATGGAATGTGCAGATGGCTGGGTCCCTGCTTGCTGCGCTCCCCACCCTGCTGGTATACATCTTCCTGGGACGCTACTTCCTGCGCGGACTGCTGGCTGGTTCGCTGAAGGGATAAGAAACCGGGCTTGTAATACATCAATCGAGTTGATGATTTTTACTCATCAGCTCGATTTTGCATACTACTATAAGTTTCAATCCAACACTTCATCCAGGGATGGTTTTCTTTCCATCCATAGCAGACACAACAGCCCGCATATCATGGTTAATAGGAAAAAAGTCAATGCAATGGATGGGGGAAGAGACAGTGAGACAAATGCAAGACCGCCAATGGTCGTTGCTGTCACATGTGTCAGGAGAACTGCCATATTGGGGGATAGACCCAACGCAATCAGACGGTGATAGGTATGGTCACGTCTGCCGCTCCCCACTGGCTGTCTTCTCCTTATTCTCGACAGGACCACAAGCGATGTGTCAAAGATTGGAATTCCAAGCAGCATGATGGGGACGATCCACGAAGATTCCGGGCTACGGTTGAGAGGGTTATACATGATGCCGAATGAAGCAAGCAGGAAACCAATTGTCTGTGCCCCTGAATCGCCAAGGAAGAATCTGGCTGTTGTTTTGTTCCAAAAATACAAACCAATACTTGTCCCCAACAATACTGCCGACCAAAATGCCATCACAGGCTGCCCTGACAGCATGGTCGCACCCCAGAAAAAGAGAGAAGCAACAATGCCCAGCCCGGCAACAATGCCATCCATACTGTCTATCATGTTCAATGCATTGGTGATGCCGATCAGCCAGAATAATGTGATGAATATATTCAACACCTGGGCAAGTATTGGGGGGATATATCCCCCAATTGAAAGGATCGTCAGAAAATAAACCTGCACACCAGATGAAATCAAAATCGCGGAGGCAATTAATTGCCCAACCAGTTTGGGGATCGCTGATAATCCCCTGCTGTCATCCCAGAACCCAAATATAAAAATAACGGATGCGCCTCCGAACACTGCCAGCATCTCCCGGCTCAGCCATTGTGGAAATATAAAAACCACCCCGGTAAAAGTTAACACCACCAAGATCCCCCCCGCTAGCGGTGTTGTACGGGCATGTGCCTTATGAGGTGCAGAGCCGGGAATATCCAGCAGATTGAATCGTTTTGCCAGCAGGGTTGCCGGATATCCCAACACAATACTGAGAAGGATACTTACTACAAGCGGTGAGAATGGATAATCCATCATGGAGTGAATTCAGAATGAGATGTACTGGATGAAAAATGCTCTCGGACTGCATGGCTCAAAAGCATGATCTCCCCAATTCAAGATGAAATGAACAATTACGATTTTATCACGACCGAAAACTAACGCGTGCGGTTGTATCGCGCCTGCCTGTATACAGGGGATGTAAAGAAACGTACAGCGCTTCTGGTATGCAGATATAGATAGTATAAACTTCTGCGGCTTGACCTTTGCGCGTCATGCCGGACCCGAGCCTGCGTATCCACAAGAATCTTTATCCCACGCTGACGAGCCCGCGTGCAAAAATCCACGTCCTCCAAATAAAGACGATACCCCTCATCCATACCCCCCAACCGGCGATACACATTAGCCTCCATCAACCAGAACATTCCCGCCGCCCAGTCTGGCTGGATCATGCCTTCGCTGTCCGGTTTTATCGGCTCATATTGGTAACCGGGCAGGCGCCGTCGGACAAGTTCAAAGGGAGTGGGCAGGGAACGGAACGAGTCCTGAATCGTCCCGTTTTCGTCTACTATTTGCGGAGCGATCAAACCTCCACTTTGGTCATGGAGGCGGGTGATTAATTTATCAAAGATAGGTTGCTCAAAGATCAGATCCGGGTTAAGAATCGCAAAATATCTGCCCGTCGCCGACACAAAGGCGTTATTGTGATTTTCGGCAAACCCCAACTGACGATCATTTCGAAGAATTAGGAGGGATGCCCAGGGTGATGGATCGTAGTCAGGCAGGTCGGTCTTTAAATTATCCGTGAGGATTAATTGAAATTGTGAGATTTTTGGTTCATGTTTTTGTATGCTGGCAAGCAAATGGGGAATCTTTTCAGAATCGTCGTGGCTTACAATGGATATTGTGATGAGAGGATCAGGCTTCATGGATATCCAATGAGTTCAACATGGCGGCCAGTTTTTCCTCCACTACATCAAGGGAGAATTTCTCCTTAACCGCCTCCAGCCCGTTGATGGAGAGTTCCTGCCAAAGTCGTGTGTTCGTGTATGCCTCCACCACAGCATCTGCAAAATTCTCTGGGGAATCTGCCTGAAGAATATGACTCCCTGGAACCAATCCCATCCCCTCCATTGCGACGGATGTGGCCACACATGGAACTCCATAGCCAAGGCTGGTGATAATTTTGCCTTTTATCCCGGATCCAAATCGCAGGGGTGCAACCGATAATCTGCATTGACTAAAGAAGGCATCCAAATCTTCAACATATCCTTGAAGGATTACCCTGTCGGATGCGAAACGAGAAAAATCGGCGGGCATGTTGCTCCCTGCGATCAGAAAGCGGACACTGGGAAGACGCCCTGATATTAACGGCCATATCTCTTTCACAAAATATCCAACGGCATCCACATTGGGAGAATGATTGTACCCGCCAATGAAGACGATATCGCGGCGGTTGTCGCATCCTCGTGAAGAGCTGTGAATCTTTCTCGGAATCGGTATTACCGAAATTCGTGCATCTGGCAATAAGGTACTTAGAATAGCATATTCCGTTTCGCTCACGACCATGGTGTGATCCGCCAACTTTATGAGAGCAAGCTCGCGCTGTTTTACATCTTGAGCTCTTTTTAACCTTTGTGAAGATGGCTGCAACTTTGCCACACGCTCCTCCCGAAGGAAATGCAGATCAACAGTATTAAAAATAATTTTGGCCTGAGGCATACATCGCTTCACAGTCTCAAGATATTGACTGGCAATGGTCAGTCTGGAAAGAATGACAATATCAAAATGTTTTCCCTGGGTCTTTATAAACCTATCCACATTCTTCAAATATGGATGATATAAACATTCAATGCCTTTGCGTTGAAGTTCACTCGTATAAGGATATGCATAGCCCAGATTAGACGCAGGAATAAAACTAACCTCACATCCCAGTCTTTTTAGGATATACATATATTGAAAGGCATCTATCGAACCCGAATCGCGGTCTGGAGCGGGGGTGCTGGAATCGACGTAAAGAATTCTGGTGCGCACATACCGGTTTCTGAAAATCTGTTCATCTGTAGATTCATTATCGTGGTGCAGAGAGAGTACGCTCTTCCATTTCTGCACAAATTTAATCCTGTTCATCTCCTGGTACTTTTTAGCCCCGGAATCAAGGTTGGTTCCTGAAGATACCCCTTCGAAATGTATGACTTCCGATGCGGGTTGGTAGTAGACCTTGTATCCCGCCTGGCGAACTTGAAACGCCAGATCGGTATCCTCGTAGTAGGCAGGCGTGAATGCCTCATCAAAACCGCCCAATTGCTCCCAAATCTCGCGCGGAATCATAATACTGGCTCCAGAACAGTAGTCCACCTCCCGCAAATAGTTGTACTTTGGCATGTGCGGGTCGTCCCCCCAGCCGTAATTCCGACCTGTTCCATCGTTCCAGATAATCCCACCAGCCTCCTGCAATCTGCCATCGGGGTAGATTAATTTTGAACCAACCAAACCAGCACTGGGGAAATCCACAAAGGTTTGAAGGAGAGCATCGAGCCAACTGTCCTGAACTACAGTGTCGTTATTGAGAAAGACCAGATATTTCCCAGTCGCATGCTGGGCTGCCAAATTGCAGGATCTAAGAAATCCAATATTGTCTTTATTTCGAAAGTAACGAATAACATCCACTCTGCCAAGCACGTTTGCGGTTTCGTCATCTGAATTATCATCCATCACAATAATTTCATATTTTGCTATGTTCTTGGCTTTGGCAATGGACAACAGGCTCCGAACAGTGAACTTGATATGATTATGGACAGGGATAATAATTGACACAAGCGGCAATGATGAAGCCTCGTTTTGCTTGATGTCGTAAGCCGAGTCAATCATCTCCTTTAGATAGTCCACGTTAGTAGTATCCGTTGAATGCCCCAAATAGTACTCTTTTATCGAAATACTATTTTTGCCGCGATGCAATAGTATCCGCCATAAGTAAATAGATATGAACTTGCGCAAAGCCGTTTTTTGTTTGAGGCTCAATGGAAGCCAATGATAAATGTTACGAGCAAGATGTTCCATAAGATTTAGGGAAACCTTCGAAGAAATACTGGATTTTATTCTCATACCAATATATTTTTTACACTTTATTGCAGGATTATTTCTATTCTGTCTCAGGAAGAATATGTTACTTATTTCCTTACAAGCTTTTCCTCACTTTTGTTTTTGTGCAAATATTTGCAGGTCCTTAAAACGCGTGGTTGGTAAAATTTATTATTGACACCCTAACCGCTACCGACTTTTTGGACAAAAACAATAGCAGGTGTAATGATCATACTTTCAAATTTTGACGCTCTTGTCGGTTTGGCTTTTAGCGTTTTTCTTGTCGCATCATGTGCTCCTTGCTCATCGATTAACTGCTTGATAAACCCCACCATTCCATAATTGTGGCATCGCATGGTGGTTTTCAAACGCAACTTTCTTATTACCTTCTGCAAAAACGGATCAAGTGTAAAACGAGACTGGTTATAAGACTCCAGGTTGAAACTCCTACCATCAGGCCAATCATCCCAATATCCAGTACCCCAATCTTCAATTACATAAAGCCCATGAGGTTTAAGGTGATTATCGAACAAATGCCAGAAAGATCTCTTGGCATATTCACCAATATGAGAAGCGTCGTCGATAATGATGTCAAACCCATCTGGAGCAATCTCGTTTGCGACACGTGACAAGAAAGCAGTATCAGACTGACTGCCCTCATAAAGGTGGATACGTTCGGTTGGTTCGAAATCTTTTGGAAGGTTGATATCAACACCTACGATTGTACCTAGCGGAAAATAATCTTTCCACAATAAAAGCGAACCACCCTTATAAACCCCAAGTTCAAGTAGAACAATTTTCTTTTTAAGCCAGGATTCAAGAATTGGATCATATCGCTCAAAATAATGAGCAGTTATTTTGTCTGTATCGTACCTTTCCAGGTTTAATTCTGAACTACGCATGTTTTATCTCCTTCAGGGTA
>CAYTDB010000136.1:0-14062 GCA_964436455.1 uncultured Anaerolinea sp.
CCCGCCTGTTCAACGATGTTTTCGTGGGAACGTTCAACTTAATGCCCAAAGCGCTGGTCAGACCGTTGGGTT
Source organism: uncultured Anaerolinea sp. (assembly GCA_964436455.1). Lineage (GTDB taxonomy): Bacteria > Chloroflexota > Anaerolineae > Anaerolineales > Villigracilaceae > Defluviilinea. The sequence goes on from CAYTDB010000136.1 coordinate 73, forward strand.
GGCACTTGGTGGCGTTCGCGACGAAGTAATTCGCGTGGCGGAGTGCGTCGCACCACACGGGTAAAGCATCCCGTTCAAACGGATGAAAGTGCGACGCACCCTCGCAACAAAAAGTGGTAGTGGTCTTTTGTAAGTGACGGTGAATCCTTATATCAAGGAAGGTTCAAAAAACACTCCAAAATATTGCTGTTTCCTGAAAAATCAAGCCGTTTTCTCAATATTTTGTGGCAATTTTGTAAAAGCCTTTCCATCATCACTTATTCCTAGACCACCACCCAAAAAGTATATGAAGCGTAATCTTGAAAGACTCGCAAACCAAACCTTTGACGTGCTGGTGATCGGCGGCGGGATTCACGGCGCGGTCGCAGCGTGGGATGCCGCGCTGCGCGGACTGTCCGTTGCCCTGATCGAGCGCGGCGACTTTGGCAGCGCGACCTCCCAGAACAGCCTGAAGATCGTCCATGGCGGGTTGCGGTATTTGCAGGATGGGGACCTCGCCCGCATCCGCACGATGGCGCGCGAACGGACAACGTGGATGAGGATTGCCCCGCATCTTGTCCACCCGTTAACCTGTCTCACACCGACAAGGCAAAAACTCTCTCGCAGTCGGCTTGCGCTCGGAATTGCCCTGACCGCGAACGACCTGTTGAGTTTCGACCGAAATCGTTTATCTGACTCGGAAAAAAAACTTGCGAACGGAAGACTGATCCATCAACAGGAACTTACGAATCTCCTGCCTGGGTATGACGTCAGCGCTTCGACAGGCGCGGCAGTTTGGCATGATGCGCAGATTTACAACACAGAGAGATTATTGTTGGGGTTCATCCTCTCCGCCGTGGACGCGGGCGCGGAGGTCGTCAATTATGTCGAAGCCGTCGGTTTCCTGCACAACGACAATCGAATCGCGGGCGTGCAAGCCAGGGATGCGCAATCGGGGCAGGTCTTTGACATCCAATCGAAGATGGTCGTCAACTGTGCGGGCGCATGGATTGACGATGTACTTGAAAAAGTTTCCCTCCGTTCCAAGTATTCCACGTCGGTGGCGATGAACATTATCGTGGACCAGGTCTGGTCGGGCATCGCGGCGGGATTGCCGAGTCAGCCCAAAAGTGGCAGACTTCCGCAGATCCTGTTCTTCGTCCCGTGGCGGGATAATACCATGATCGGCACCTGGCATATCCCATGGAACGATGCGCCTGACAAATTCAGGATGAGCGAAGAAGTTCTTCAACCCTTCATTGACGAAATCAACAGCGCCCATTCCCCGCTTCAACTCACTTTGGACGATGTCCAGCATGTGACGTGGGGATTCCTGCCAGTCAATAAAGAAGACGCGGACAAAAAACAGGTCAAATTGACGCGGGATGGTGTGGTCATTGACCATCAGAAAAAAGACAACCTCGCAGGCTTGATATCAGTTTTGGGCGTGAAATACACTACTGCACGGGTCGTCGCCGAACAATCCATTAAAATGGCAGTAAAAAAACTTGGCGTAAAAGCCAGGAAATGTCAAACATACTTCACGCCCGTCAATGGCGGAAAGATTTATGATTTCAATGTGTTTTTGAATCAAGTACAAGTGGAAACGGTAGATATTCTGGATGTAGAAACCATCAAGCATTTGGTTTACACCTACGGCTCAGAATATCGTGCGCTGGTGCAATCCATAAAAGACCAGCCTGAACTGGCAGAACGGATTGATCCGAATCTACCTGTCACCGCAGCTGAGATCGTTCACGCCATCCGTCATGAAATGGCATTGACTCTCGAGGACCTCATCCAACGCCGTACAGAATTGGGCGCGACGGGTCTGCCATCCATGACTGTTCTGCAAAAATGTGCAGAAATCATGGGCGCGGAATTGGGCTGGAATTTTGAGCGACAATCGCAAGAGATGGAATCGGTCATCCAGAAATATCCATTCAAACAAACGGAATCTTCTGAGGCATTGGTGCATCTCGCGTGACCCGCGCGGGGATGAACCGGCGTGCGTTTTCGCGGGTACGGATATCCAAGGTTTATAAAGAAAGAGTCATGGCGTAGTTTATGCAACCCAACACCCAACCCTGGCAATTGACAATGTTCCGCCGTTCCATCAAAAAGCAGTTAAAACTCAAGGCGCTGTTGAAACTTCTGGGCGACACGCGCGGCAAAAAGTGCCTGCTGGTCACCAACGGCGACAACAACGGCGCCCTAAACTGGTACTTCCGCGAGCACGGCGGCGAGTGGACGTGGGCGGATGTCTCTGGCGAGAACAACGACCTGATCGCACAACTGTTGGGCGAACCCGTCCATACGTACAAAGAGAACGACTTCGGAATCCCCGATGTGCAGTTCGATTGTGTCGTGTCCATTGACGTGTTGGAACATTTGAAGGAAGACCAGCCTTTTCTCAAGGAAGTGAAACGGGTCTTGAAATCCAACGGCAAAGCGGTGGTCACGGTCCCGAACGGCGACCCGAAACTGGTCGCGAATCAGATCAAATGGAAACTAGGCATGACGCCCGAAGTTTATGGTCATACCCGCGCGGGCTACACCATCGCGGAACTCTCGAACTCGATTCGCACGACGGGACTGCTGCCAAAAAAAACGGGCGGCTACTCGCGCTTCGTCACCGAGATGATCGAACTCGTCATCAACTTCGGTTACGTGCGCGTGCTTTCCAAAAAACGCGGCGGCGCGCAGCCTGGTCACATCGCCCCCGTCTCGTCGGGCGAACTCAAGACGCACGGCATGGCGTACAAAATCTATTCTCTGCTTTTCCCGATCCTGTGGGCAGTCAGTTTTTTGGATCACCTCTTCCCTGCGAAATCGAACAATGCCGTCATCGTAACCGCGTTCAAACAGGACAACGCATGAAAGTCTTGATCACAGGCGCGGGTGGATTCATCGTCAGCCATCTGGTGGACAGCCAACTCGATCAGGTACATGACGTGAGGGCGGTCGACCTCCACCTCGACCTGCTTCAACATCAGTCAGCCCATCCTAAGCTGACAGCGATACACGGCGACATCACCGACGAGAAATTGGTCAAACAACTTGTTGATGGAATTGACATCGTCTATCACCTCGCCAGCGCGCACCTGGATGTAAGTCTCTCGGACGAACATTATCGGCGCGTCAACGTCGGTGCGACGCTGTCCTTGCTGGAGGCGGCGCGGCAGGCGGGAGTCAAACGCTTCGTGCATTGTTCCAGCGTCGGCGTGATCGGTGACGTCGAGACTCCTCCCGCCGACGAATCCGTGGAATGCCACCCGACCAACATCTACGAACGGACCAAGTTGGAAGGCGAAAGGGAGGCATTGGCTTATTGTCACCGAACCAACTTCTCCGTCGTGGTGATGCGTCCCGCCTGGGTGTATGGACCGCGCTGTCCGCGCACATCCAAGTTAATGCGGACCATGTCCAAAGGCAGGTTCTTCTTCTTTGGCGACGGTCGTAATATGCGGCATCCAGTCTACATCAGTGACGCGGTCAAGGGACTGGAATTGTGCGCCAGCGCGGAAGGCGTGAACGGTGAGGTCTTCATCATCGCGGGCGAACAGGCTGTGCCAGTTGTGGAACTGGTGAAGGCGATGAGTGAGGTATTGAGAGTTCGTTCACCCAAACTCCATTTGCCGATTGCCCTCGGTTTGGCTGGAGGCTATTCATTGGAACTGGCTTTCAAGTTGATCGGGAAACAACCTCCGTTTTCACGCCGCAGTGTGGACTTTTTCCTCAAGCACAATGCGTACAGCATCGAAAAGGCAAAACGTATGCTAGGCTACCAACCACAAGTTGATCTGCGGACGGGTATGCAAAAAACCATTCAATGGAATCATTATCAAAAGAAGGAACAGAACTAGTGGACGAAAAATTACAAGCAACAGTCAGTGATGTGCACAATTATTGGAACACCCACACGCTCGGTTTCCAATACGTGACGGACAAAAGCATAAAGCCAGGGACGCCCGAGTTCTTCACGCACATCCACCCGTGGATGAACCCGTTCAAATTCCCGTGGATCATGGAGCGCATTGACCGCGAGTCCAAATTGCTGAAGGGCAAACACCTGCTGGAGATCGGATGCGGCATGGGCTTCGACAGCCTCGAATTCCTGAAGCGCGGCGTCCGCGTGACCGCCACCGACCTCACCCCGAACGCGGTTGAAATGACCCGCAAGCATTTCGAGATGGAAGGCCTCCAAGCCGAGGAACTCCGCACTGCCAATGCCCTCGACTTGCCGTTCCCTGACAACACCTTCGATGCGGTCTGGTCAAACGGCGTGCTGCACCACACAGGCGATACGCGCCACGCCATCGCAGAAGCGTGCCGCGTACTCAAGCCTGGCGGGCGCGCCATCATCTCACACTTCTATCGCAAGCCTTCGTGGATGTACACCATCAATCGCCTCGGACGCGAGAACATCGAGTACAAAGAGGAAGACCCGCCCGTCAATGAATTTTATACCGATGAAGAAGTACTGGATTTCTTCCAGGGCTACCAAGTGGTGGAAGCCGTTCATGAACACGAACGTCTCCTACCCGCCCGCCGCGATGGCTGGAAGGCGTTCCTGTATCACAAGATCTTGATGCCTACCTACAATCTTCTGCCTTCGTCTGTTCTGCTCAAGTACGCGTATAAAATTTCTGTGACGGCGATAAAGATTTAGAACTTCTCAATATGTCACCCTGAGCGATAGCGAAGGGTCTCTCCCAACGAAGTAGAGACTCTTCGGTCGCAACGAACGCTCCCTCAGAGTGACATGAAACCAAATAAAATCATGTGCGGCATTTGCGGTAAATACAGCCCCTCTGGCGTTCAATCTGAAGAACTCAACCACATGCTCGATACCATCGTGCATCGTGGACCTGACGATTCGGGCTCCTACCTGTGCGGCAAAATTGGCTTGGGCAATCGCCGCCTCAGCATCATTGACCTGCACAGCGGCAAGCAACCCATCAGCAACGAGGATGGCACGATCTGGGTCGTCTACAACGGCGAGATGTACAACTTCCCGCGCCTGCGCGCGCAACTCGAAGCGAAGGGTCACATCTTCCGCACCCACTCCGATACCGAAGCCATCGTGCACCTCTACGAAGATTTCGGCGAGCGATGTGTCGAACACATCGGCGGGATGTTCGCCTTTGCGCTTTGGGATGAACGACAGGGAAAGCTTTTACTTGCCCGCGACCGCATCGGACAAAAGCCGCTCTTCTACGCACAGGACGGCTCGGACTTTCTCTTCGGCTCGGAGATCAAGTCCATCCTGGCGCTTCAAAAACGGACCCCCGAACTGAATCCGCTTGCGATGCACGATTACCTGTCCCTGCGCTTTATCGCTCCGCCGCGTACCATCTTCAAGGGCATCCACAAACTTCCACCCGCGCACACCCTCACTTTCCAAAATGGACAGATTTCTCTCCGCCGCTACTGGCAATTATCCTTCCGTGAAAAACTGACGCTCTCCGAAGCCGAGATCCTCGAAGCCCTGCGCGAACAACTCAAGCGCACCGTGGACTCGCACCTGCTCAGCGACGTGCCCGTCGGCGCGTTCCTCAGCGGCGGCTTGGACTCGTCCATGATTGTGGCGGTTCTCGCGCGTGACCTGGGGCTGGTTCCGCAAACCTTTGCCATTGGCGTGGCTGAAAGCGACTTTGACGAGACCCCCTACGCGCGCATGGTGGCGGAACACTACCACACACAACACATCGAAGAACACGTCGCGGCGAACCTGATCCAATCCCTGCCGAAGATGATCTGGCACCTGGACGAGCCGTCCGATCCCATTGCGGCGTGCATGTATCAGGCGGCGCGATTGGCATCGCAACATGTCAAGGTCGTTCTGGGTGGCGACGGCGGTGACGAACTCTTCGCAGGCTTTGACCGTTATGTCGGCAACCGCTACATTGACATGTACAGCCTGATTCCGCGCACCCTCCGCCAGGGACTGATGGGACCCGTGCTGGACCACCTACCCGATAGTTTCACGTACAAGAGCATGACCCAGAAATTGCGCTGGGTGCATCACCTCTCCATGCAATCCACTGCCGCGGAACAATACGCCGAAGCGACGTGTTTCTTCCGTTTTACACACGAGGAAAAAAAGGAATTGTATGAAGAGTCGCTTTGGAAGGAACTTGGGGGTCGAAACTCCACTTCATCCATCATTGAACCGTTCACCCGCGCCGAAGCGGATGACCTGCTCGACCGCATGTTGTACACCGATTTCGTCACACGCCTGCCCGAACATTCCCTCATGCTCACCGACCGCATGACCATGGCGCACGGGCTCGAAGCCCGCTCCCCGTTCCTTGACCATGAACTGGTGGAGTTTATGGCGAAGGTTTCCGCGAACATCAAGGTGCAAAACCACCAGCCCAAATACCTGATGCGCAAACTCGCCGCGGATTACCTCCCTGCGCCGATCTTAAATCGTGAAAAACAAGGCTTCATGCTCCCCATCGCGTACTGGTTCCGCACCGATCTGTATCCGCTTGTGAGTCAGACGCTGGAAAATTCTCATTTTGTGAAGCAGAGCTGGTTTAAGAAAGAGGCGGTTCAACGTCTGCTGGTAGAACATCGCAGTAATCGTCACGATCATCATGTGCGGCTGTGGATGTTGCTCAATCTCGAACTCTGGCATCAAATGTATATCGAGGGCGAAAGTCAGGACGAATTGGCGGAGAAGTTGCAGGAGTTATGCCTTCCCCAATAGCGCATCTTGGCGTTGGCTACGCCCTTTATCGTCATTACAAGGACAGATTGCCAGAAAATCGGCGCAGTTTTTGGAAGTTTCCATTGCAATTAATCCTGGTGACAGGGCTTTCGATGTTACCCGATTTGGATGTCATCCCTGCGGTCATTTTCAGGGACATGCAGACATATCACAACAGTTTTTCTCATAGTCTGTTTGTTGGAATTCCCGTTGCATTGTTGATCGCAGGGATTTTCCAGCGGGTCTATCGCTCGAATTTCTGGTTGTGGTTCGTGATCTGCCTGATCTCGTATGACCTGCATGTCTTTATGGATGCGTTGACCGCCGACCGCGGCGTGATGATGTTCTGGCCTCTCACCGAAACGCGTTATGCCTCATCGGTAAAAATCTTTTATGGCTTGCAATGGGGGCTCGGCTGGTTCAGTCCCTGGCATCTGTTTACAATCCTCACCGAATCCCTTTTCGTGGGGATTGTGTTGGTTGCAATGAATTATTTCGAGAAAAGAAGAATCAAAATCACCTAAAACAACTTACCCCGTCATTGCGAGCGAAGCGAAGCAATCTCCTCGATTAAGTTGGGGATTGCTTCGGGCTATCGCCCTCGCAATGACGAAAGTTCAATCACAGGAGAAACACACATGATAGTCTTGGGCATAATTGACAGCAAACCCTCTTCCGCCGCCATTCTAAGGGATGGGCAGATCCTTTCCGCGATTGCAGAGGAACGTCTCTGCCGCATGAAAATGGCGAGCGGTATGCCGCGTCAAGCCATCCAACAGGTGATGAAGGATGCGGGCGTCACAGCAAAGGATATTGATATGGTGGCAGTGGCGCAGCGTGTCAGCGTCTTTGAGCCTGAGCCGATACCATGGGATGGCTGGTTCGAAAAGAAACGCGCGGGCAAGCCGCGCCCGTTCGAAGAGATCAGCGGCGCGTTGGCGCCTGTGGTAGGATACATTCCCTTCGCCCAGAAAGCCCATCACCAGATCAAGGACCTGCTCTCGCGCAAAAGGCTCGCGCAGATCCCCGAATATTTGGAAAAGGAATACGGCATCGTTGCGCCCGTCAAATATTACGACCATCATTACTGTCACGTTACGAGCGCGTACTATACGAGCAATTATGAGGAGGCGCTGGTCGTCACGCTAGACGGCGGCGGGGACGGGTTGTCGGGCAGTGTATATCAGGGTAAGGATGGACGCTTGACGCGCCTGAACGCCGTGGACAGTTTCAACTCGCTGGGGAATTTCTATTCCTACATCACCCACTTGTGCGGGTTCAAAGCCGAAAGCCACGAAGGGAAGATCACGGGTCTCGCCGCGTTGGGCAAGCCGACCTATATCAATTTCCTGCGTGAGTTCGTCAGTTATGCCGAACCTGGTCAGATCCAGTATGCGGTGCCGATGTATCATCGCTCGGCGTTGAAGCAGATCGCCAGCCGCCTGCCTGAGAATTTCGACAAAGCCGACCTCGCTGCCAGCGTGCAACTCCTACTTGAAGAGATCGGCATCCAGTTCATCCAATATTGGCTGAGGAAGACGGGCATCCGCTCGATTGCGGTGGCGGGTGGCGTGTTCTCGAATGTCAAGTTCAATCAGCGGGTGCACGAACTGCCCGAGGTGGATAACTTCTTCGTCCATCCTGCCATGGACGATAGCGGACTCGCTGTCGGCGGCGCGTTCGCGGCGTTGGCGGAGGAATCGGGCGCGGACCCGAAGAGTCTGTGTCAGCGTTTGACCAATGTCTATTTTGGGACCAGCTATACGGATGATGAGATCCGCAAGTCCATCGAAGCGTTCGGGTTCGAGTCGACGCGCGAGTCCAATATCACGGACGTCATCGCCAGACTGCTGGCGGAGGGACACGTTGTCGCCCGCTTCACAGGTCGCATGGAATACGGACCGAGGGCGCTCGGTCATCGCTCGATCCTGTATCAGACCACCGATCCTTCGATCAACGACTGGCTGAATGAACGGCTCCTGCGCACGGAGTTCATGCCGTTCGCGCCCGCGACCTTGCAGGAATATGCCGACGAATGTTTCGAGGGGCTCGACGGCGCGCGTGACTCGGCGCGCTACATGACCATCACGTTCAACTGCACCGAAAAGATGCGGGCGCAATCGCCTGGTGTGGTGCATGTGGATGGCACCGCCCGCCCGCAGATTCTCGACCCTGATACGGCTCCCGATTTCTACAAGATCGCGGTGGCATATCACAAACTGACGGGCATTCCCTCGCTGATCAACACCAGTTTCAACATGCACGGCGAACCCATCGTCTGCACGCCCGACGATGCTCTGCGCTCATTCAAGGATGGGCGGCTCGATTATCTCGCGATTGGGGATTGGCTGGTGGTAAACCCTGAGTTGAAGAAAGACGGAAAATCTTAAACTTGATTTTCCTTCGTGCTCTTCGTGTCCTCCGTGGCAAAAGAAATGCGCATCGGCATTATGCTGCGTTCGATTGACGAAAAAGGCGGGGTTGGGGTGTACACCCGCAACATCGTCAAGGAACTGCTCGAACTCGACCGAAAAAATGATTATGTGTTGTTCTATGCCAATCCAGCCAACCTTGGGACTTTCGCGCATCATAAAAATGTGACCGAGCAGTGGGTGAAAGGTTTGAACAAGGCAATCTGGGATCAAATAGAGATCCCGCGCGCCTGCCGCGAAGAAAAGATTGACGTGCTCTTCCATCCGAAATTCACCGTTCCGCTTTTTGCGCCGTGCAAAACAGTGATGGTCGTCCACGGCGCGGATTGGCTAATTCCCGAACAGGCGCAGTTCTACACCTGGCTGGATGTGCAATACATGCGGATGGTATTGCCGCTGTACTTTAGAAAATCGGCAGTGGTGATCTCGGTCTCGCAGGAAACGACCGAGAATTTCAATCGGATTCTGAAACTGCCCGATAGCAAAGTACAGACCATCTATTTTGCGCCTGCCCGAAATTTCAAACGCATCACTGACACTGAGGTCCTGCGCACGGTCAAAGCGAAATACAACCTGCCCGATAACTTCATCCTCACGCTCACCAAACGCAAGGGCGGCGGACGCAAGAATTTAGGACAGGTCTTCAAAGCGTATGCTCGTTATCACGGACAAACTGACAATCTCCATAAACTCGTGATCGGCGGCAAGGATTGTCACTTGTTTCGAGAAGAGTACAGCATCCCGACCGAAGGCTACGGCAAGGACATTCTCTTTCCCGATTGGATCGACCAAGCCGATATGCCCGCCGTGTTCAGCCTCGCCAGCCTGTATCTGTATCCGTCCAACCTCGAGGCGTTTCCCATCCCGCTCACGGAAGCAATGGCGTGCGGTACGCCCATCCTGACCTCGAACGTGAATGGACTCAAGGAGATCGCAGGTGACGCGGCAATCTTGATGGATCCCAACGATACCGAATCCATTGCGGATGGCATCAGGCAAATTCTTTTCGATGCGACTCTCCGTGAAACGCTTTCCCGCAAAGGGCTTGAACGCTCCAATCTTTTCACGTGGGATCTGTGCGCGAAGAAGACTTTGGAAGTTTTGGAACGTGTTGCAGGAAAATCTCTGTAGATCTCATCAAGGATTCTAACCACGGAGACACCGAGAGGAAAAACAGAAAACTCTGTGCCTCGGTGTCTCCGTGTCTCAAAGGTTGATATTCAACCAATCCAACTTTATGCAATCCCTCGACCTTAACCTCCTCACAGGCACTCTCGTCATCGTCGCCCCGCACATGGACGATGAAGCCCTCGCCTGTGGCGGGTTGATCGCTAAACTGCCCGACAAGCAACGCGTTCACCTCATCTACGCCACCGACGGCATGAAATCCCCCGCGCCAATCATGGCAGGCGACGCGACCTCGCCTGATCTCGGCAAGGTCCGCAAGAACGAATCAATTCAAGCAATCAAACTGCTGGGTGTGCCTGAACAGAACCTGCACTTCCTCTCCCTGCCCGAAGCGCAACTGAACGAAAACATCTCAGCCCTGCAAACGCAACTCAACGACAGACTCAAACAACTTGCCCCGCAATTCATATTCACCCCGTTTCGCTACGACCGTCACCTCGATCATTTGGCGGTAAATCACACGGTCGTATCCTTACTTGAGCAAGGTGCCATCCAGGCGCAACTCATCGAATACTTTGTCTATTATCGCTGGCGGCTTTTGCCCAAACGCGACATCCGCAAATACATCCGTCCGCGATTCCTCTTCACCCTCGATATTTCGGACGTGGCGACTCTCAAACGAAAATCGTTGGATTGTTTTACCAGCCAGACCACCATCTACTATCCGTGGCAAACCCGCCCGATTCTGACCTCCACATTACTGGATGAGGAATGTGCCAATCCCGAATACTTCCTTATGAGCGCTTCGTTCTCAGGGACGGCTGTTTTCTCGAACCTCATCCTTTGGATTCGGCTGGCGCATCGCCTTGAACCCATCCTGTTGCGCTGGAAGTATTTAGCGCTCTCCATGTTGAAAAGAGTATTTCGTGTCCGCTGACCAAGCCCTGAATCAACCGATCCGCGTCGTGATGTTCGGCAGCGGTCCCGAACTCAACCCCGATGCCAAACAATTCCTATGCAAACTGGAGGAACATCCCGAGATCGAATTGCTTGGTGCGTTCTGTCAGGCGGAGGGGCAATCTGTTGGCGCGGTATTTGCCGATCTGTGGAAGCGGCGTGGATGGTTGTCTTTTCCGTTATTTTCAGTATGGCTTTTGAATAAATCGGTTCGCTTCGTGTTCCACCTGCGTGAAGAACTGACCATCCAGCGTAAATTGAAGAACATCCAGGACCGCATCCATTTTATTCCAGACATTCATGCCCCACAAGTATTGGAACAAGTCAAATCACTCGAGCCTGATCTGGGTCTCATTTATGGCAGTCCCATTTTGAAGCCTGAGTTGTTCGAAATACCCAAATTCGGCACACTGGGAATTCATCACGGCAAAGTCCCTGAATATCGCGGCAACAAGACCACTTTCTGGATGATGTACAACGGCGAACAATTCGCGGGCGTGACCATCCAAAAAGTGAACAAGGGGCTTGACACGGGCACCATCGTCAAAACGGGGGAGGTCAAGGCATTTCGTCGAGCGTATCAGGCTGTCTTCCGAGAGTTGGAGGCGCTGGGCGTTGAGCTGTACATCCAGGCAATCCTCGAAGTCAAACGAGGTATTGCCGAATACAAACCGCAGACGGGCGTCAAAGGCAAACTGTATCGCAATCCCAAACTCGGTGATTTCATCCGCTTTTGGGGCATGCAACTCAAAAGGCTGTTGGGCATCGGCGCATGAAGGTTTGCATTTTCACCGAAACATATTATCCCGTGATGGGCGGCGGCGAAACCCAGGCGCAATTACTCGCGGAAGGTTTGATCTCCAACGGACATTCTGTAATGGTGCTCACGCGCAAGTCTGATGCGTCGCTAAAAAAACATGAGCGTTATGGCAAAGTGGATGTGTGTCGGCTCGCACCCGTCGGCGGCGGGCAGTTGAAAAAATGGGGCTTGCTTTTCTCGAGCATTCCCGCGTTGTTTCGTCTGCGACGCGACTATGATCTGATTTTCGTTTCGGGATACCGCATCATCGGCTTGACCGCAGTTTTGATCGGCAAGTTGTGGCGCAAACCTGTCGTGCTCAAAGCAGATAGTCAGGGCGAAATGTCTGGCGAGTTTTTCGATAGTGGATTGAAGAAATTCGGCGTCTCGCACAAGTCGTTTTTATTCAGATCATTTCTTGGATTTCGCAACACGATATTGAAAAAAGCGAATGCCTTCTCCGCCATCTCACCCGAAATCGCTTCAGAATGGATCTCAAGCGGGATCCCGTCCGAAAAAATTCATCTCATCCCCAACTGTGTGGACACGAAACGTTTCGTCCCTATTGAGCCTAATGAAAAAATATCCATACGGAAAAAACTTGATCTCCCGCAAGATGCAAGCATCGCCATTTATACGGGACGCTTGGTTTCTTACAAAGGTTTGCCATTACTGCTAAAAGTGTGGAATGAAATTTGCCGTAAACATGAAAACATCTTGTTGATCCTGGCTGGTACGGGCGGACTGGACATTCACAATTGCGAGGAAGAATTGCGTGAATATGTGACGGTGAATGAGCTTGAGAACCATGTCCTGTTTACAGGCGCAGTCCAGAACGTACCCGAATACCTGCAAGCGTCCGACCTCTTCGTCTTTCCTACTGAAAATGATGCATTCCCCTCCTCCATTGTGGAGGCAATGGCGTGCAGTTTGCCTGTGGTCACCACGCCCGTCGGCGCCATCAAAACCATCGTCACGGACAGAGAAACGGGATTGTTGATTCAGCCTGGGAATCAGGAGCAACTTTTTCAAGCGTTGGAGTTCATGTTATCCAACACGGCGCTGGCTTCCCGTTTGGGAGATGCCGCTCATCAATCCGTACAGGGTTTGTATTCAGCAGAAGCAGTTTCAAAGAAATATCTAAATTTGTTTCAAGGACTCATTGAACCCACAATCGCGAGCAACTCATGAAAAGATTATTCAAAAAGATCCCCTGGCTGGCTTTATTCCTTTTATTCCTCGGCTTCGTCGGCGGCATGGTCGTCGGGATGAAACGCGGCATTCCCTTCGTCACCCAGCGTGAGCAATGGACGATCGGCATTTACCGCAGTGACAGTCCCTTACACTATAACGAATTGCAGGGCTGGATCAATCCACTCTTCAGGGCGGAGGACGTGACCGATGTGCCTGCCAAATTCGTCGCTGACCCGTTCCTCGTCAAGGATGACGATACGTGGAACCTCTTCTTTGAAGTGTACAACCTTGACACCCAACAAGGCGACCTGGCGGTTGCCACCAGCAAGAACACTTGGACTTGGAAATACCAAAAGTTGATTATTGATGAACCGTTCCATTTATCCTACCCTTATGTCTTCAAATCGGGCGATGACTATTACCTCATCCCCGAAAGTTTCGAAGACAAGTCCATCCGCCTGTACAAAGCCGACAACTTCCCCACCGAGTGGTCCTACGTCAAAGCATTGATCGAAGGGCGGGATTACGTGGACAATTCCATCGTCTTTTATAACAACAAATGGTGGCTGTTCTCCTCGGTGACCAGCAACGACAAACTCTACCTCCACTACGCCGACTCCCTGACGGGTCCCTGGCTGGCACATCCCATGAGTCCGATTGTGGTTGACGACCTCCACAAAGCCCGCCCTAGCGGGAGACTGCTCATCTACGACGGCAAACTCTATCGATTCACGATGGATGTCAAGCCGCCCGTCGGCACGCATCAGGTCATGGCATATGAGA
>CAYTDB010000137.1:0-13868 GCA_964436455.1 uncultured Anaerolinea sp.
CGTTCAGTTTGGGGCTTTCCATGTTGATGACCCCGATCACTTCCCCGTACGCTTGAAGCGGGACAACAAATTCTGAAAGAGTATTTTCGTCCCCTGCGCGGTAGCGTGGGTCGTTGTGCACATTTGGTGCATAGATGGTTTCGCCGGTTTTGATCGCAGATGTGGTCAATCCCTCCCAATCCATGGAAACAAAATCATCTTCCTCAATGATTTCTGGCCCAAAATAAGCCTTGCGGAGGATCTTCGATCGATCATCAGTCAATAACAATACACCGCATTCATATGCTTGAAAATCATTGACGATCATCTCAGCGATCCGTTTGGTAAGCGCTTTCACATCATCTTGTTTGCCGGTAATCTTTGAAAGCGCTTTATAGAGAATGGACACGTCCTGTGCCTGTTCCCTTTGCAGATTCTCCAACTGTTTGCGTTCTGTGATGTCGATCGTGCCTGCAATGATTACTTCCTCACCATTGATCTCAATTGGCTCTCCCCATACAAGCCCATAACCAATTTCTCCATTCTTTCTTCGGAACGGAATCTCGAAATCCCGGATGAAGCCTTGCGACCTGTATTGCTTGCTTAGATTTGCAGCGATTTCCTTATCCGGGTAGAGATTCAACTCGTTGATGGAATGGTCCAGAGCCTCCTCACGGCTATAGCCTGTAATTCGTGTAAAGCCTTCGTTGACTTCGACGTACTTCAAATCTTTTCTGCGTTGTAGAATGATTGCCATTGGACTGGCGTGAAACGCCTTTGAGAATTTTTCTTCTGAAACACGTAATTCTTCCTGGATTTTCTTCTGCTCTTCCAGATCTTGTTTTGATTGCTCGATGGCATGATGTAGTGTGCTCAGCGTGGTGTTGAGCGCGGGGATCAAGATTGCAAGATTGATTAGTAACAAGACCAGCCCTGTACGAGCGGGGAATGGAAACAAATTTGGTAGTGTAACACCCGCTGCATCCAAAGCCAAAAAGACAATACCTGCCAAAACGGATGTGCTGCCATAGAAATAAGTCCCGCGTTGACCGAGTAGGAGCCCGGCAAGCGCCGTCCCTGTGATGAAGAAGGTGATATCCAGACTGCGCATGCCGCCTGAGACAGTCACAATGCCAAGTGTGGTCAGCCAGAGAGTTGTAAGTAATAGTATGCTGGACGTGCGGATGTATCCATGTCTGGATAGAACATAGGCTGTCGCGCCTGCGGCGAAAAGAATGCCAAGCGCAATGGAGCTGATCAGTTTCTCTTCACAAACAAAGAGCACACCGAAAACCCCGATCAAAGCTGCGCCCCCGATGCTTATCGAGAGCCCATAAATGACTTTGGCAATTCTTTGTGTTTCTTTGTGGTCGAATTGGGGTGGTTCCCAAAGGCGGGGAGCAGTGTTTGTTCTCATATTTGCAGTCCTTGACGTAATTCTAACTGGTGACCCCGCAATTATTCTAGATGATTAAAGCCTTCCATCTCGTGATCAACATCTTCGCCCGCACACGGACGCGGCTGTCTGCGTTGCCTAACGCCCATGCGGAGCGAGTGGCGCGCCTCGCTTCATCACCTAGACCAATAAAAGTCGTCCATTCTTCGTCAACCCACTTTTCCATTTCGCTGGCTGTGTCCCAAACATAGTGAAGCGGGAAGAAGGTCTCGCTCTCGCGTGTGAACCATCCCTTCGCTTCGGACTCCCGCATGGCTTGATTCGCGGCTTCGTCGTCTTCCAATCCCGATGGTAGGTCAGTGACTTGACCCGTCTCGCGCGTTTCGCCTGCGGAGAAAACTTCGATTGCCCAACTGTCGGCAATGGGACGCAGGTCGATCAATATACCGTCGGGGACGAGGACTCTATGAATTTCACCAAGGGCATGCACCATGCCCGCATGGGCAATTCATCAGAGTGACCAGGCAAGGATGGCGATATCGAATGTCTCTTTGTGGAAAGGGATGTGTTCTGCCTGTGTGTTGACGAAGTGGACTTTGTCTGTCAGATCGGAGGGGCGGTCGATTGTAGCGACGCGTAAGGCATTTCGGTCAGGATCCAGCCCAACGGTCAGGTTTGAAGCGGAGGCGTATCGCCATGTCAAACGCCCTTCGCCGCATCCGATTTCCAACACGCGTTTTCCAGTCACATCCACAAATTTTTGCAGATGTTTGGTCTCGTTCTTTTCGGGATCTTTTGTTGCTTTTGCCATTACCAGACCCCTGGGAAAAGTCTATAACGCGTCTGCTGCATGTACTCGCTATAGCCCTTGAGTTCTTTCTGCAAGAGTTCTTCTTCGTTTTTCGCGCGGGCGGCTAACAAGAGGATGAATAGAATGGACGGAAGCATTGCCCAATACGAACCGAGCGCGAGCGGGGAGGCTGTCATCATCAGGATCATTGCCAGGTACATCGGATGGCGGACGATGGCGTAAACTCCGCTGGTGATGACCTGCTGACCTTGCTCCACTTCGACGATGCGTGATGCATAGGTGTTGGTTCGGAGCACGAGCACATACAGGATATAACTTGCGAGCACAATACCGTCCGCGGCGAGGCACAACCATGCTGGCACATTCGACCATCCGTATCGGACATCGAAGCCTGGCAGAAGGAATACGATCAGAAGATAAATCGCTGACGCGGCGATGATGCGCCGTTGTTCGGGGCGAGTTTCATCGGTGCGTACGCGCCGTTCGAGCAGTTTGGGGTCTATCTTGTAAAGATATACAAGCGAGATGCCCATCGGGATGAACAGCGTCGCCAGCCACGCCCATGCCTGCCAATAATTGATTGTACCCGCAGGCAGGAAGAACATCGCGCCGATCATGGGAATGCCGATCACGAGCCTCAGGATGGCTGTGATTGTGGCTTTTATTTTTTCATTATCGTTGGACATATTTCCTCTATTTATCCAAGCAGGCTGTAATACACCTGTGGCGCTTTGCGCTCGACAACTTGTTCAGCGGCGAGAGCCAAGCGCAACAGCGTAGACTCGTCCCACGGGCGACCGATGGCTTGCATGCCGACGGGCAACCCCTTTTGAGTGTAGCCGACAGGGAAGGAGATGGCGGGATGCCCCGTAAAGTTGGAGGTGGTGACGAAGCGCATGATCTCCGCAAGGGTGGTGAGGTCGGAATCGCCATTGGGCAGTGCGCCTGGTTTGATCGGCGGTGCGGCAATGGCAGTGGTGGGTGTGATGAACATGTCCACTTGCTGGAAGGCTTCGTGGAAGTGACGCATCATGCGTGTGCGGACTCGTTGTGCGAGTACGTAATCGGTTGTAGTGAACTGACGTGCCAATGCGAGATTTGTGCGGACATCCAGTCCATGCTCTTTGAAGCGGTGCTCGTTGTCGTAGGCAGAGTTCATTGCGTGCGCCATTTCGCCAGCGATGGTGATGAGATGAGCGACTCGGTTCGCTTCAAGATTCGGAATGGCGACTTCGTGAATCTCGCATCCCATGGCCTCGAATTGCTTTAGCATCGCTTCACATGCAGCAACCACTTCTGGGTCAGCGTGGCGGAACCATTGCCAGTACGCACCGAGTTTCAAGCCCTTGAGTTTTAAATTATCCCAGCCTTTGAGCGATGGGACGGGCTGATGCATGGAGATTGGATCAGCAGGATCTGATCCAGCAATTATGGCGTAAGTGAGAGCCGCATCTGTCGCAGAACCAGCCAGAGGCCCGATATAGTCAACGCTCCAGGCGAGCGGGAATGCGCCGTGTTCGCTGACACGTCCGTAGGTGGGCTTGAGTCCGACCAATCCGCAAAACGATGATGGGATGCGGATCGAGCCGCCGCCGTCTGCTCCGAGTGCAACGGACACAAGTCCCGAAGCGACCGCAGTTGCAGAGCCGCTTGAACTGCCGCCTGTGTAGTGGTCGGTGTTGTAGGGGTTGCGTGTGGTGCCGTGATGCGGGTTTTGCCCCGTCACGCCAATGCCAATCTCGTGCATGTTTGTCTTGCCGACGATCAATGCGCCTGCGCCTCGCAAACGTGCAACGACGGTGGCATCTTCCTCGGCGACTTTTTTCAAAAACGATGTGCCAACCGTTGTAGGATACGACTTCACATCGATTTCATCTTTGATCGCAACAGGCACGCCATCGAAAACGCTCAACGGTTTTTTCTTTTTGATGCGTTCTGCCGCTTCGCTTGCCTGTCTCAACACATCATCACGTTGAACAGCGATGAACACATTCAATGAAGGATCATGTGCATTGCTCGCTTCAATGGACTCTAAAACTTTTTTCGCAACTTCCTCAGGGGAGGTTGATCCGTCACGATAGGCTTTGGCAATATCGAGGATGCTTGTGAAATGAAATCCTTTTGATGTGCTCGGCTTGCGTGGCAATTCACGTGTCGCCACAGCCGTCGCTTTCTCTTGCATCTTCCCTGTGAAGTGAATCGGTTGGTTCGTGGGTGCCTCTTCAAACTTTTGTTCCCGCAACCAGGTCAAACCTGCGCTGTCCAACAGACTCGGTGCGAGCAGTCCCTTCAACGGACCTTCCACCGCCGACACAAATAACTTCAACGCCCCGCCCGCCAGATAAGGCAACTTCACCGACTTCAGATCATAGACATCCATGTTTTCACCTCTGATATTTTTCCGTTATTGCGAGGAGTGGCTTTAGCCCGACGAAGCAATGACGGAGTTACGATTAGTTTATTGTCAACACTTTTGCGCCGCGTATTTTGCCTTGCTTCATTTCAACCAATGCCCGATTTGCATCCTTCAACTCATACTCTTGAAACTCGGGCTTGATGTTCGCCTCCGCCGCCAGCGACAGAAATTCACGCACATCCTGCCTCGTTACATTTGCGACTGACTTGATTTCCTTTTCCATCCACAACTGCGAAGGATAATCCAATTTGAGGAATACATCCTTATCCGTCTCTTCTTTACGGATCGCGTTCACCACCAATCTTCCCCCTGCTCCCAGACGTTTCAGTGCTTCACTCACTGGACCCCAAACTGGTGTGGTGTCAATGACCGCGTCCAATCCTTCAAGCGGACTCTGATCAATGCCTCCCGCCCAATCCGCTCCAAGCGACAAAGCAAATTCCTGTTCGGATGGATTCCTGCTGAATACAAAAATTTTCACATTCGGATACTTGTGCTTCGCCATCTTCAACACCAAATGATTCGACCCGCCAAATCCCATCAAACCTAAATTTTGCCCATCTTGAATCTTGCTCAATCGCAGCGACCGATATCCAATTGCCCCCGCGCACAACAACGGCGCAGCTTCCGAATCGGAGAACGCATCAGGGATTCGATGTACGAAGTCTGCTCGGATTTTCATATACTCGGCGTACCCGCCATTGACATCGCGTCCCGTTGCCTTAAATTCATCACATAAATTCTCATTCCCTGCCGAACAGTGATGGCACTTCCCGCACACAGATGCGATCCAAGCTACGCCTACCCGTTGACCTTTGTTCTCTCCCTCTTCAATCAACCCGACCACCTGATGTCCCAGCACCACAGGCAACTTTGGAGGAGGGGTCCGTCCTTCGATCTCATCCAGTTCTGTATGGCAGACTCCGCAGCGGGTAACACGCAGAAGAACTTCGCCTTCGTTGAGCTTGGGTTCGTCCGTTTCTTCAAACGAAAGCGGATTTGGGTTTTGTTTGAGAGATGTGATCTCTCGCAAGAGCATGGCTTTCATGGTTTAGAACACTTTCGGTATGAACATTTTTGTGCGCTTCATGTATTCTTGATAATCATTTCCAAAATATTGAATACATTCTGCTTCGTCCGTTTTGGCGGTGGCATACAAAAATGCAGTTGTGACAGATACCAGTGCAATCCCTGTCAGTGATGGGAGTTTGAAAAAGATACCCCATGTCAGAATTAGCAGAGAACTGTATAGGGGATGGCGGATGTGTTTGTAAATACCTGTAGTCACAAGCTTGGTTGTTTTCTCGAAACCAAGCAACGAATCGTCACCTTCGCGTTTTGTGGTGGGATTACCGCGGGTTCTCAAGGAATGAACCCCATATGCCAGCGGGATGAGCGAGATGATCAATAATGTCCACGCGATGAGTTGATACCAGGCAAAGGGATTCTTGAACCAATAATTAACATTGACCACGAACAGAAGGAGAATACATTCCCATGCAAAGAAGCGATATAAACCATGGGAACGCGGCTTGACCAATGATTTCCATGATATGGTGATCAGGGTTATGGAACCTATTCCGAAGACAATCCATAGAGTCATGGTGTACACATCATTTGGGAGGAAGCGTCAACGCAAACTCAACGCCGATCTTGATCCATGCGTTGAGTTGTTTGGCGGTTTTATAACCATCAGGCTCCACCATTAGCCAGCCCTTCATTGGTTTGGGGCTGCCTTTCATGCTAAAGATTTTAGTGTGTTTTCGCTTGAGCAAGTTTTCATAGTTGTCCAAACCAACACGGACGATCATATCATCGCCGAGGATGCCGCAAGCCATGTTCCCGTTTAGCATAAATCCCACACCGCCGAACATTTTCTTCTCAATGACGGGAAGCCTTTGCACTTCTGCTCGAATCCGTTCTGCCAGTTTCAAGTTGAAAGCCATACGAACTCCAGTTACCAGAGTTACCAATTACCAATCTACCCTGTCCCAAACTGACGATCTCCTGCGTCGCCGAGCCCGGGGACAATGTAGGCTTTATCATTGAGATGATCGTCAATGGCTGCGATGTAGATCGGGATGTCGGGATGCTGATCTTGCATCGCCTTGATGCCTTCTGGCGCGGCGATCAGCCCCACGAACTTGATCTTCTTTACCCCCCATTTCTTCAACACATCGGCTGTGGCAGTTGCCGACCCGCCTGTAGCAAGCATGGGGTCGAGAATAAGACAGACAGACACACGCGGCTCGAGCGGAAGCTTGTTGTAATACTCAACGGGGCGGAGCGTATGTTCATCGCGATACAAGCCGATGTGCCAGACCTCCGCGCTGGGCATAAGTTCCCAGAAACCTTCCACAAGTCCAAGTCCTGCGCGTAAAATGGGGACAAGCCCGATCTTCTCCTGCAATTCCTGTCCCGTCATCTTGGCAAGCGGAGTTTCCAATTCGCGCGGCATCGTTGCCAGGTCAGCGGTTGCTTCGTAGGCGAGCAATGCGGCAATCTCACGCACCAGTTCGCGGAATTTCTTGGGCTCGGTTTTGATGTCTCTTAATCGGGAAAGTTTATGTTTGACCAGCGGATGCTGTGATTCAAAAACATTGGACATGGATAGCCTCCAGACGAAGTATATAATTTAATTATAGCCCGTTAGATTTCTTTTGGTATATTTATTCTTCCGATACAGCCGGTCTTTTTGCCAAAACACCGTGATTAAAACCGCCAATTAACAGATGATAAATGGCACTAGTACAGGGAATTGCGATTCATGTATGATAAGTGAGCAGGTAACAAACATGCCGATATCCTTGCTTGCTACGAAACTGCATTTTCCACAGGCTCGCTCCAATTTGGTTCCCCGCCCGCGTTTGGTCAAGCTTCTCGAACGTGGTCTGCAAGGTCCCCTCACGTTGGTTTCGGCGCCCGCAGGCTCGGGTAAGACCACGTTGGTAACGGAGTGGCGCGCGAATTCTGGAAGTCAGAAACCCATGGCCTGGCTGTCCTTGGATGCGGGAGACAACGACCCGCTTCGTTTCCTGACCTGCCTACTTGCCTCCATAGAATCAACCTCTCCATCACTGACGGAATTTTCCGCCAACCTGCTTCAATCATCCCAGCCTCCCACTCTTGAAGTCATCGTCACATCCCTGCTTGAATCGGCAGTTGCCCTCGAAACAGATCTCGTCCTCGCGTTGGATGATTACCATGTCATCTCTAATATTGAAGTGCACGAGTTGCTTAACCAACTGGTATCCCAACTTCCGCCTGTGCTTCATCTGCTCGTTCTCACGCGCTCGGACCCGCCTTTGCCTCTGGCAAGGCTGCGCGTCCGCAATCAACTGACCGAGATCCGTGCGCACGATTTGCGTTTCACATTGGATGAGTCGGCAGAGTTTCTGTCGCACACCATGGGATTGTCGCTTTCAAGCGAACAGGTCGCTTTGATGGAAGAGCGCACCGAGGGTTGGATCGCAGGTTTGCAACTGGCTGCATTATCCATGCAGGGACGCGAGGATGTGGATGAATTTGTCGCTGCATTTACGGGGAGTCATCATTTCGTTTTGGATTATCTCCTCGAGGAGGTGCTCAATCTCCAGTCCGAAAAGACGCGGGATTTCCTCATGAAGACATCCATCCTCGAGCGCATGAATGGTTCCTTGTGTGACGCGTTGACGGGAGGAAACACCGGGCAGTCAACCTTGGAGATGCTTGCCCACACCAATTTATTTCTAATCCCGCTAGATGATGAACGCCGCTGGTTCCGCTATCATCATCTCTTTGCGGACTTGCTTCGTAACCGGTTGTGGGCTGATCATCCTGAAATGGTGCGGATATTGCATCAACACGCTGCAACCTGGTTTGACAACCACCAGATGATGACCGAAGCCATCGAACACGCACTTGAAACCCAGAATTATGAATTGGTCAGGGGGATGATGCGAAAGTATTTTCCCGATTGGTGGCGTACCGACAATAGGATGCAGGTTCTGCAATGGTTTGATAAACTCCCGTTGGATTTCCTGGACAAAGAACCCTGGTTATGTGTTGTCAAAGCCTGGACGGTGTGGGGACAAGGAAAAATGGAGGAAACCGATGCGATCCTTGATTGCGCCCAGCAGGCTGTAATGCGCTTGCAGGCTGCTGGGCAGTTCCCAGTTGGGGATTTGGAATACGATGGTCTGCCTGCTGAAATCCTTGCATTTAAGGCTTTGATTGCCACCCAGCGTGATGACTCTCAGGTTGTAATAGATCTTGCCAACCAGGCATTGGCGCTTGCTCCTGCAGAGGCTGCTACTGTGAGGGCAGTTGCCTACAACGCATTACAAGTGGTTTATCGCAATAATGACGAGATGGATAAAGCCATTGAAGTGTGCGAACTAGGCTTGGCAGAGTCGTTGAAAGGCGGACAAATTGGCACCATTGTGACAACCTATAATTTATTGGCGGGTATGTTGGTCATTCAAGGGCAGTTGCACCGGGCAGCGGTTGTTTATAAGGAAGCATTGGACTATTCAGAAAAGCGGAGTGAGGCTGATGGGCTGGCTTTTGCCGTCATTGATCTGCGCCTGGCTGATCTGCACTACCAGTGGAATCACCTTGGCGAAGCGGAGGGATTGATCGAGGCTGGTCTGAAACGCGCCGATAAGGCGGTAAATCTCTGGTCAATGATCTATGGACGCTATCTGAAAGCCCTCGTATTCATCGCAAGGTACGACCAACAGGGCAGCCTGGAAATTTGCCAGGAGATCATAAAGCTACTGCCCAAATCCCGCGGGGCTTATTATGCTGAAGATCTAAAACATCTATTATTATTCATCAGAGCAAGGCTTGGATTGCAGGATGAACAAGCCCTCGAATTACAATCCCTTCCCGCTCATGAGGATATCCCAATTACAGAAATCGAAAAACTTCTCTTCCGGGTACGGGCGAAAATTATTTACAACCGCTTCGAACAGTTGCCTGAATTGCTTTCCAAGCTGGAAAGCATCACTTCGCAAAAGAAGCATTACTATTGGCTGATCCAGGTTTATGTCCTGCAAGCTGTCATGGAAAAAAGGGTTGGAAATGCTCAAAGTGCCATGGGTTACCTGAAAAAAGGTCTCGCGCTGGCAGAATCTGAAGGATACATGCGCGTCTTTCTTGACGAGGGTTCATCGATTCGGGATTTGCTGATGAAGATCAACCCGGGATCGAAGGAAAATGCTTTGAATGAATATATCCAAAGATTGTTGGTTGCTTTTGATTCCCAAACCACGTCCAATACCTCTGCCCAACAGATTTCGCCTGCCCTGCTCAGCGAACGTGAACTGGAAGTCCTGCATCTGATCGCGTCCGGCGCGTCCAATAAAAAGATTGCCAGTGAATTAGTCATTGCCATTGGGACGGTCAAGCGGCATACGGTCAACATTTTCAACAAACTGGGAGTGGAGAACCGCACTCAGGCGGTTGCAAAAGCAAGAGAATTGAAACTGATTTAATTTCTCATTCCCGTCACACCCAAACTGGAGGTGCGAAACCATGGAGCATTCTCTTTCTGCCGAAGATCCATTTGATCTGGAGTCAGTCTTCGAAGTCGATGATTACCTATATTTCTATAGCGACTCATTGACAGGCGAACGTTCAGACAGGGAGGTTGCCTCGATCGTTAGCCTGCTTACCCTTCGACCACCCATGAAGATCCTCGACCTGGCGTGCGGTTTCGGGCGACATGCCAACCGCCTCGCTGCGCTTGGATATTCGGTTACTGGCATTGATCAGTCAGCTGACTTTCTTGACATTGCCAAGAAACATGCCAGCGAAATGGGAGTTGATGTCAATTATCTCCAGGCGGATATGCGCCGAATCGAAATTGTCGAAGAATTCGATTCGGTCATCATGATGTTTACCACCTTCGGCTACTTCAGTGATGATGATAATTTTCGGGTGCTGAAAAACATCGCGCGGGCTTTGAAACCTGGCGGCACACTGGGATTTGACATTCCCAACCGCGACGTCACCCTTAAGACCCTCCTTCCCGCCATTGTGGTCGAAAAGAATGGCGATTTGATGATCAACCGCAACTCGTTCGATATGGCGAGCGGACGCTGGCACAACCAGCGTTTCGTTATACGGAACGGTGTCCGCAAAGACAAGCCGTTTTCCATCCGCTTGTATAACCCCACTGAGATCAGGGAACTTGTAAAAAAGGCAGGGATGGAAGTCTTGTACCTGTACGGTGATTGGAGTGGGCAACAACTTTCCACCGAGTCGCGCGGCGTAGTCGTTTTGGCGCAAAAATCTCCCTCCTAAACCCAAAATACAACCTCAATGTCACTTTTGTTGGATGACATGCCCCCAGGTTTACTGCTACTTTGTGAGTGTCGATAAACGATCACACAAAAGGAGTTTGCCATGAAAAACATTGGAAAACCTGCTGTCATCTTCGTCGGCTTGGCGGTTGTCTTTGGTGCGTTGGTGCTGGTCGCCAATACCCTTGCCAACACCTTCAGCCAACTTTTGCTCGTCAGTCTGGGAAGCGCCATCTTCGGCTCTGGTCTAACCTTCTTGCTGATCCGCGTCTCGGATCTGGGCGGCAGAAAATAAGGGAGGTTGGAAAATGTCCGCCATTTCAGCCAGTCAACCCTTGTCTGATATCTCTGATATCAGCGAACAGCACTCCATCGGCAGATCGCTCGCCCTGCACATCCTGCCTGGCGTTTTCATACTGATCCTGTTTGTCATCCCCGCGCCGCTGGCGATGCAGGCGGGACTGCCCCCGCTCGTGCCCGTGCTGGGAAGCGCCGCCCTGGGACTTGCCTTTCAAGTATGGCACTTGTTCCATGAGGGCAAAAAACGGAACGGGAAATGGTCACTGGAGGGGATCGTTCAATACAATGAACCGGTCCCGCTTCGTTCCTACCTTTGGCTCGTGCCGCTCTTCCTTGTGCTGACCTTCCTCCTCGGCATTCTGACCGACCCGATCGGAAAGGCGCTGCTCAAGTTGATGCCGTGGCTGCCCGCCTGGTTTGAGATGCGCGACCCAACCCTGCTCATGCGGTATCCGCACGGGATTCTGGTCTTCACGTTTCTCATCCTGGTTTTCCCCATCAACGGGATCGCCGCACCCATCATCGAAGAACTCTACTTCCGCGGCTATCTCATGCCTCGTCTCTCCCGCTTCGGTCGCTGGACGCCTGTGCTTGCCACTGCCCTGTTCACACGCTATCACTTCTGGCAGCCCTACTACTGGATCACCCAGTTCTTGACCTTCCTGCCAGTTGCCTATTCCGTGTGGTGGAAGCGGAACGTAAAGCTCAGCATCAGCATTCACGCCTTGCTTAACATCTTCGGTGGATTGCTGACCTTTGCGCTCGTCCTTGGACAATAAAGGTGATAAAGGAAGCTGCCCAATGCCAAATCCTGCAATCGAAACCTTTCCCCATCAGCCTGGTCGTTACGAGATCCGTATCAAGGAACGGATTGACGACAAATGGCTCTCCTGGTTCGATGAATTCACAGTTACGTACACCGAGTCGGGCGAGACTTCGCTGATCGGTTCCGTCGTGGATCAGTCGGCTTTGCACGGACTCCTGGCAAAGATCCGTGACCTGAATCTCACTTTGCTGTCCGTCAAACTTGCTGAAATTGACTGACCACAAGATGTAATCCATTCAAAGGAGGATGCTTCTCATGAAAGCCTGGTTCAAACAATTCCCGCTTATCCTGTTTTTTATGCTGGTGTTTGCTCTAACGTGGGGACTATGGATTCCCGCAATACTGACCCAACTCAAGG
Organism: uncultured Anaerolinea sp.; assembly: GCA_964436455.1. Classification (GTDB taxonomy): domain Bacteria; phylum Chloroflexota; class Anaerolineae; order Anaerolineales; family Villigracilaceae; genus Defluviilinea. Next base: position 12,374 of record CAYTDB010000137.1, read on the forward strand.
GGGGTGTTTCTCCCTTTGGACCAGACCAGCCCCTCGGTCAGCTTGGACGTTGGGCTCCGGGCCTGATCGCCATGCTGATGACTTTGCTCCTTGCCGGGAAACAGGCTCTAAAGACGCTTTTACGGCCACTCACAATCTGGCGCGTTTCCTTCGGCTGGTATGTCCTCGCAATGTTCATTCAACCATTGCTGTTTCTGGTATCCCGATGGCTGGACGGTCTGCTGGGCAACACCTATGTTATCGAATCGCCGCTGGCTTCCCTGCCATATCCGATCGCATTTGTCATTCCAATCGTGATCTTATCCTCCCTGCCCGGCTCCTTTGCGGAAGAATTGGGCTGGCGTGGTTTTGCCCTGTCAAGACTGCAGGAAAGGAATAATGCACTGGTTGCCAGCATCGTGCTTGCTCTCGCTTGGGGAGTCTGGCATGTTCCGTCCCTTTTATATTTTGGGGAAACCCAGCCTCTGCCCATCCTGTTTGCCGTCGTTAATTTTGTCCCCGTTACAATTCTCTACACATTGCTTTACAACAATACCAAGGGCAGCCTCTTGTTGGTCACATTACTTCATGTGGGTCAGCAGCTCTCCAATAATTTGCTGGGGGTCATACCCACAATGACAAATGACATTCTGATGTGGGTGGTGGCAATCACTCTGATTGCATTGTATGGCACCCAACTTGGGAAGGAATGATTGCACTACCCTTGCTTGTAGTTGAGGAAGGAGATTGCATTGAATCTCTTCTTTGGAATGTTGCTTATCGTTGTATGTTTGCTTGTCGCTGGATCTGTCATCGAATGGTGGCTGGAGCGGCGCGACCGCAGGCGATTCCCTGTGCCAGGCAAGCTGATTCGAGTTGAGAATCGCAACATTCACCTCCTTTGTAGTGGAAAACGTCGCACGGGTCAGCCAATCATCCTATTGGAAGCAGGGATGGCGAGTTGGTCTTTTTACTGGCGGATTGTGCAACCTACCCTAGCCAAATTCGGATGCGTCTGTTCGTATGACCGTTTTGGATTTGGATGGAGTGACCCTCCATCAGCAAAGCGAACGCCAGAACGAATCGCCACTGAACTCCATCAAGCCCTGCAAAGTGCAGGGGAGACAGGTCCCTACCTGCTGGTGGGACATTCGTTCGGCGGCATATTAGTGCGACAATTTGCGCGTTTATACCCAGATGACGTGACGGGGATGGTGCTGGTCGAATCGGCGCACGAAGATCAGATCGAGCGCATGCCCTGGGCGCGGAACGAAACCAAGAACATCAAGGTCTTCTTCACTCTGCTGGCGGTCTTGCATCGGTTGGGTATCCTGCGTTTGATTGGTAAATCTCTGCTTTGGAATTTCACATCCTTGAAAACGGAAGAAGAAATACGCATCTTTCTTGCCGCCCTGCTTGCCTCCCGTTACTTCGAAACCAGCCGTGACGAGAGCCTCTCTCTGCTAAATCCGCCGATGCAGGAGGAAAGGCTAAAGTCATTGGGTGATAAACCTTT
>CAYTDB010000138.1:0-13644 GCA_964436455.1 uncultured Anaerolinea sp.
GCCACAGCCAGGTCAGCGATGGTGGCGTCTTCGGTCTCGCCGGAGCGGTGACTGGTCACTGCCCGCCATCCAGCACGGTGACAGGTCTCCACAGCCTCGATGGTCTCGGTCAGGGAACCGATCTGGTTAACCTTCACGAGCAGGGCGTTCGCGGCATTTTCCTTGATCGCCTTGCGGACGCGCTCGGGGTTCGTCACGAGCAAGTCGTCACCGACGATCTGGCACTTGTCGCCGACGGTCTTGACCATCAACTGCCACGATGCCCAATCATCCTGCGCGAGACCATCTTCGATGGACACGATGGGGTAGTCCTTGACCCACTTCGCCCAGAATTCCACCATCTGTTCGCCTGTCAGTTTCTTGCCTTCCTTGCGCAGGTTGTAGAGTTTGGTGTCTTCCTCATAGAGTTCGGAGGCGGCGGGATCAAGCGCGATGGCAACCTGTTCGCCGCGACCAGCTTTGAATCCAGCTTTTTCGATCGCTTCAAGGATGACTTCAAGCGCCTCGCTGTTGGCTTTCAACGCGGGAGCGTATCCGCCTTCATCACCGACGAGCGTGGCATAGCCTTTTCCCTTCAACACGGATTTCAATGCGTGGTAGATCTCCGCGCCCCAGCGCACGCCTTCAGTGAATGACGGCGCGCCGAAAGGCATGACCATGAACTCCTGCATGTCGGTGGATTGCCATGCGGTATGTGCGCCGCCGTTCAGGATGTTCATCATCGGCACGGGCAACACATGCGCGTACACGCCGCCGAGATAGCGATACAGAGGCAAGCCCAATGAGTTCGCCGCGGCTTTTGCAACGGCCAGGCTCACGCCGAGGATGGCATTCGCGCCCAACTTGGCTTTATTTGGCGTGCCATCCAGTTCGAGCAAGGCGGCGTCGATGGCTTTTTGTTCCACCGCGTCCCAGCCGAAGAGTTCGTCCGCGATCACGCCGTTGACGTTTGCCACAGCTTGCGAGACGCCCTTGCCGAGATAGCGCTTCTTGTCGCCGTCACGCAGTTCGAGCGCTTCATGCACGCCCGTTGATGCGCCCGATGGGACCGCCGCGCGTCCCCACGAACCGTCCGCCAATGTGACTTCCACCTCGACCGTCGGGTTGCCGCGCGAGTCGAGAATTTCAAGTGCTGAGATTCCTTCGATGATAGTTTCCATTTTGTACTCCAGGTGTTATATGGGATATTCAAGCGCATCAAATCTGATGCGCTGGATTGTCTAAGACGGTTGCAAGTATAATCCACTTTCGTTGACTTGATTTACTTATGGACTTAACGCCTCATTCCCCGCCGCCCTTTGTCTCCGCTCAGGGTGAACCTGACCCGCGCGACAAAAAGAAATTTTACTTCGCTGACACCCCTCAGCGCCGCGCCTTGATTCTGCTTGCGCGCGCCCTGTTCCTTCCCGTCATGAAATATGAAGTCACTGGATTGGAAAATTTCCCGCACGAAGGAGCGGTCATCCTTGCCGCGAACCACGTCACCAACTTCGATGTGTTCCCGATGCAGTTCTCCGTCCCGCGTGTGATCTTCTATATGGCAAAAGCGGAGTTGTTCAAAAATCCCATCATGGATATTTTGATCCGCAACCTGAGCGGATTCCCCGTCCAGCGCGGCGAAAAGGATCAATGGGCGATGGATCATGCCCTCAAGATACTTCGCCACGGACAGACTCTTGGCATGTTCCCTGAGGGGACGCGGTCGCTTGGGGGTGGGCTAAAGGTCGCTAAGACGGGGACAGCCAAATTGTCGATTGAAGCGGGTTGTCCCATCCTGCCGATGGCGATCACAGGGTCGGACAAGTTCTTTAGGCGGTTCCCGCATCGGGCACGCATCCACATCCAAATCCTGCCGCCGATTCTGCCGAAGCCTGATGAAAGTCCATTGGCGCTGACCGACCGTCTGATGTTCACACTGGCTCGGGCATTGCCAAAAGAAATGCGGGGCGTGTATACTGAAACCCCGATGGGCTTTGAATCGTAAATACAACGCAGAGGAGATAACTTTCCATGGAATGGATTTCGCAACCTGAAACCTGGATCGCGTTCATCACGCTTGTGGCGCTCGAATTGGTGCTCGGCGTGGACAACGTGATCTTTATTTCAATTCTGGCGGGTAAACTACCCGTCGAACAGCGCGATCGTGCCCGCATGACGGGTATCGCGATGGCGGTCATCACACGCATTCTTTTGCTTTTGTCGCTTTCATGGATCATCAGCCTGGAAGATGCGCTTTTTACCCTGCCGCTGTTGGATGTGGGCATCTCGGGTCGCGACCTGATCCTGCTGGCGGGTGGTTTGTTCCTCCTTTGGAAAAGTGTGCATGAGATCCACGACAAGTTGGAAGGCGTGGAGGGACATGCCTCTGCGAAGGTCACGGCTACCTTCTGGAGCGTGATCGTGCAAATCATGCTGCTCGACATCGTCTTCTCGCTTGACTCGGTCATCACCGCGGTCGGCATGGTGGATCATATCGAGATTATGATCGTGGCGGTGATCGCTGCGGCGGGCGTGATGATCTTCAGCGCGGGCGCGATCAGTGGATTTGTCGAGAAGCACCCCACCATCAAGATGCTGGCGTTGTCATTCCTGCTGCTGATCGGCTTCACCCTGATCGTCGAAGGTCTGCACCAGCACATCCCAAAGGGATACATCTACTTCGCAATGGGCTTCTCGATCATGGTGGAATTGCTCAATCTGCGTTTACGGGCGCGCGCGGAAAACCCTGTCAGTTTGCGGGAGGCGTATGTGGCGGTCAGCCCTGCCGAGTCACCAATTGTGGCGAAGGGGGTGCGGAGTTCCGCCAAGGGCAAGAATAAGAAGCGCAAGTAATTCAAACGGGAGTTGGTCATAAGCCAACTCCCGTTTCATTTCAGAATCATTGTAGGACTTTGGTAGGGGGACAGCCAGGGAACTTTTCATATTTGTAAAGCATCATTTCCATGTCATTACGAAATGGAGGTTTCGATGAACACCAGAAAATTCTTACAATTATTGGCTCTCGTCGCAATGTTGGTCGCAACCTTTGCGACTACATCCCCTGCCTTTGCGGCAGGATGCGGCTCCAGCGTGACCGTTGTCAAGGGTGACACCTTGTACAAAATCGCAAATAGATGCGGTACGACAGTCTCGGCTCTCCAGCGGGCGAATCCCGATCTTGGTAGTGGAAGCCTGATCTACCCTGGTCAGGTTTTGCAACTGCCTGGCACCATCCTCGGCACTGACGGCGGCTACTTCATCTACATCGTCGCCCGTGGTGACACGCTCAAGGGTCTGGCAACCCGCTTTGACACCACCTTGGAAAACCTGCTGGCTGGCAACCCCGATATCACCAACGCGAACGTGATCTACGAAGGTCAGCATGTGAAAGTGTATGTCGGTACCACACCGCCTCCGTCCACTACGCCGCCCCCGGCTTCCGGGCAGGTCTACTATGTGAAGAAAGGTGATACCCTGAGAAGCATCGCATCACGGCTGAGCACCACCACCGAGGAACTCCTCAAGGTCAACCCAAAGATCACGAACCCGAACCTGATCTACGTTGGGCAGGCGATCAACATCCCTGCGGGCGTTTCTTCCTACATCGTTCAAAAAGGTGACACGCTTCGCATCATCGCCACCAAGTTTGGAACGACCGTCGAGAAACTGTTGTCGCTCAACCCGAACATCAAGAATGCCAACCTGATCTATGTTGGTCAAGTGATCAATGTCCGATAATAATATCGAGCATCACAATCCAACCTGACATGGGCACACACGTGCGCCATGTCTTTTTTTTGTTTTCCATAATCCCTTGTATAATTCCCGAAATGGACATCTCCGAAACCATCATCTCAGAAATGGAACTCCGCCGCAACAACGGCGACCGCGGCTCGCGTAAATATGTGGCATATCATGGCATTGTCTATGATGTGACCGATTGTCCCAAATGGCGGCAGGATATGCACGAGAATCTCCACTTCCCCGGGCAGGACCTGACCAGTGAACTCCCCGATGCACCGCACGCGGAAGATGTTTTTTCAAGACCATGTGTAAAAGTAATTGGAAAACTTCAAACTTCATAGAGGAAAAATGTCCAAACTCAAATGGTGGCAGTCCGCAGTCTTTTATCAGATCTACCCGCGTTCCTTTGCCGACGGCAACGGTGACGGAATCGGCGACTTTAAAGGTATCACCGAAAAATTGGATTACCTCAAAAACCTCGGCATTGATGCCATCTGGCTCTCGCCCCATTTCCCATCCCCGAATTGGGATTGCGGCTACGACATTTCGGATTACCAGAACGTCGCGCCCGAATATGGCACAATGGGTGACTTCAAACACTTCCTCGCCGAGTCGCACAAACGTGACATCCGCGTCATTCTGGACCTCGTGCTGAATCACACCTCTGATGAGCATGCATGGTTCCTCGAGTCAAAATCCAGCCGCGACAACCCCAAAGCGGACTGGTACGTCTGGGTGGATACGCCTCCTAACAACTGGCAATCCTGTTTCGATGGCGAAGCGTGGACGTATGTTCCTGAACGCGATCAGTACTACTATCACTACTTCATGAAGCAGCAGCCCGATCTCAACTGGCACAACCCGGAAGTCAAGCAATCCATGTGGGATGCAGCCCGCTTCTGGCTCGATCTCGGCGTGGACGGTTACCGCCTCGATGCCCTCGGCACCATCTATGAAGACCCGTATCTCACACCGCACAATGTCCCAATGAATTTGGCAGCACTGCGCTGCTTCTCTGAAACTGCAAAGACACCTAAAGAGATCAAGCTCAAGGACAAATATTGGTTCGACATGTTCAAGAACCAGTGGGGTGGGTCCGGCTTGCACGATTTGATGAAGGAATTGCGTGCCATCCTCGATGAATATGATGGCGACCGCATGTTGGTCGGTGAAGATGACAACATTGACTACATGGGAAACGGAGACGATGAACTTCATCTCGTTTTCAACTTCCCCCTCATGCGGACGGAACGCCTCACTCCTGACCATATCCGCCGCAACCAAAAGGAGCGTTTGACTCGTCTGGAAGCTTTACCCGTCAAAGGCTGGCAATGCAACACCCTCGGCAACCACGACTCGTCCCGCATCCGCACCCGCTACGGAGACAAACGACACGATGCCGATCTGGCACGTCTCCATGCCGCGCTGGTGCTCACCCTCGAAGGGACTCCCTTCCTTTACAACGGCGAAGAGATCGGGATGACGGATTACATGCTCAATGAAATATCACAGGTAAAAGACACGATGGCTTCGTGGTATTACCACGCCATCATCACCGACATGGGTGTGCATCCCGATGAGGCCATGCAACGCACTGCCGAAATGACCCGCGATAAGAATCGCACGCCCATGCAATGGTCCAACAACCCGAACGGCGGATTTTCCCCCATGGGCGTTGGAACCTGGCTCCCAGTCAACCCGAATTACAAGGAAGGCATCAATGTCAAGGATCAGGAACATAACCCCGATTCACTCTTGAATTATTACAAACACCTCCTGCGCGTTCGGAAGAACACACCTGCTTTGATCGAGGGCGAATATATTCCGCTTCAAAAAATAACAAAAGAATATTTCTCGTTCCTGCGCGTTGGCAATGAGCAAGCGGCGTTTGTTGTGTTGAATTTCTCCGATTCGAAACTCGAGTTGGATTTCTCTCGTGTCAAAGAACTCAAAGGGAAAGGATTGCATCTGCTCTTTTCCAGCGCGGTCCGTTCGCACGCCGATCTTGTCCCAAAGGATCTTCAACTCGGCGCTTTCGAAGTGTTTATTGCGGAAATCATCTCGCGCTGAGCGGAGCGTCCTCACCTGCACTTGCGCCGGGTGCAAGTGTCGACTTCGTTCGTCGCAAAGAACGCTCCTCACTCCGCTCAGGACGGAAGGATTTTTTGGAAAGAGTCAAGTCGAAGCGCCGTTAGGGTAATGCTGCAACTTATATGACGACAAGAACCAAGTCTCTTCCCCGCCAATTCGTCACCCTGTGCGGACGTATCTTCCGTGATACCGATCCCGCCTACTTTCCTCGTGCTGAATACCGCGGGCGGACGATCCTGTTTTGTACCGAATCCTGTCTCGGTGCATTCCTTGCCGACCCCGATATTTTCTACAAGGTCCATCGAAACTCGGAGAAGGAAAAGAATGTAAAGGAATTGGGATAAGATGTAAGTAGAACCCCGTCATTGCGAGGCGACAGCCGAAGCAATCCTAAACCCAGTGGTGGAGATTGCTTACCCCTATGGAGTGCACGTCGTCGGGCAAAGCCCCCTCGCAATAACGATGGAAAATTTTACCGGTTGGAGTCAGAATGATTGCACCTCAAAAAGAAATCCAATACAAACGTTACGAGTTCAAGAAATGGAAACACCTCGATGCTGAGACCATCGTCGAGACCCCTGTTTCGCTGACAGTCAACGGACAGGTCTGGTTGACGTTCATGTGTACACCTGTTCATTTGGAAGAGTTGGCAGTGGGTTTTCTCTTCAATGAAGGCATCATCGAGTCAATGGAAGAGGTGGAGAATGTTCACCTGTGTGAACATGGGGATAATGTGGATGTGTGGTTGAACCACCCAGCGGAGCAACCTGCCAATTGGCGGCGGACATCCGGCTGTACGGGTGGCGTGACAGCAGTGGATCTTTTAGCGAAGCCGAATGTTTCTTTTGACGGGAGCAGGCTTGAGGTCCGGCCTGAAGCGGTTGGACAGGTTGTGGAGATGCTCTTTGATGCACAATCCCTGTATCGTGATACCGGCGGAGTCCATACATCTGCATTGAGCGACGGGGAGAAGGTCATCGTATCAGCTGAGGACATTGGCAGGCATAACACGCTCGATAAAATTGCCGGATTGTGTTTGATGCAAGGTGTTGCTCCTGAAAGGCGAATACTTATCACAACCGGTCGTATCAGTTCCGAGATGCTGCAGAAGGCGGCGCGCATGGATGTGCCGATCCTGATCTCGCGCACATCGCCGAGTTCGCTTTCGATAGAGATGGCGGAGCGATACGGCATTACGTTGATCGGGTATGCAAGGAAACATCGTTTTAATGTGTATTCGAACCCGCAGCGGGTCGGTTTTCCGATATCTAACTGATCGATTCTCGAATCAATGACGAATATCATCTGGAAACATGAGCAAAGCAACTAACCCTTGCGGGTGGGAATCCCAATAATGATAGTATCCGCCAAACAGGAAGGAGTGTTTCCATGACCACCGTCCAGAAGATTCTCAAGGCAAAAGGGGATGCGAGTAATTACTCGGTTTCCGGCAGTGCCACAGTTCTTCAGGCTTTGAAACTGATGGCTGAGGAGAGCATTGGGGCTGTGTTGGTGACCGAGGACGAAAAGATCGTAGGTATCTATACCGAACGCGACTACGTCAAAACGGGGGAGTTGGAGGGACGCAAGGCAGACTCAACCCTTGTGAAGGATGTGATGACTGCGAAAATGTATACGGTCACGATGGACACATCTGCAGAACAATGCATGGCATTGATGGATGCGCATCACATCCGCCACCTGCCTGTGGTTGAGAATGACCAGCTGGTGGGGCTGGTGTCCATTCGCGATGTCATGGCTGCGGCATTGGAGAATAGGGAAAGCGAGATCAAAGGTCTCGAAAATTACATTACTGCTTCAGGATTTTCAGGGTAGTCAACGTATCTCAGAATGCGAGCCTCACGGACATGGTACCCGTGGGGCTTGTTTTGATTCCTGATTTGCAATCATGAGGCAGGTACTCTTTGGTAGAATCGTCTGCATGAAGTTATGCATTGCAACCTATATGGCGATTTTTGTGCTTCTCATCTCTGCCTGCTCTTCATCGTCATCGAACGCGTATCCAACCTACGATCCATTCGCACCGGTGGATGCCACAAATGCAGTCCCCGATATTCAGGAGGGAGCGGTTGTCTACTCCACCACTGCACCGCGCGGACCTACACCTACGCGCGCACCGGTCTCGGTGACATTGCCTGCACGCCAGTCGGGTATTGGCACCTCTCCCACGCCCGACGCACCACACCCGCTTCCGCCGCCGCGTGAATTTGTTGACCAGTATGCGGTTCAGGCGGGGGATACGCTTGGCAGTGTTGCGCGTCAGTATGGCATTTCACTTGATGCGCTGATGCAGGCAAACGGGATGAATGAATCGAGCGTTCTTTATGTCGGCGTTGTGCTGAATATCCCTCCCGTTGTCACTGACCCGAATCCCGGCTCTCCGTTCAAGATCATTCCCGATTCTGAATTGGTCTTTGGTCCCGCAAGTGTTGGCTTCGATCTGGATGCTTATCTCAAAAACAAGGGCGGTTATCTTGCGAACTATATGCAGGATGTGAACGGCGAGTATCTCAGCGGTTCGCAGATCATCATGCGTGTGGCGCAAAACTATTCAGTCAATCCGCGTTTGCTGGTTGCGTTGCTTGAGTATCGAAGCGGCTGGGCGACGGATCCGTTCCCTACAGAGGTGGATTATCCGCTTGGCTATTACGAGTTGTATTATGTGGGTCTGTATCGTCAGGCGGCATGGGCGGCGGACAACTTGAACCGCGGCTATTATTTGTGGCGTGCCAATGCGATTTCCACGCTTCCCTTGAGTGACGGCACCTACATCCCGCTCGACCCGACGGTCAATGCCGGGACGATGGGTGTGCAATATTTTTTCTCACTCTTCAACGATCGTGCCACATGGGATCTGGATGTCAGCGCGCAGGGACTCTTCCAGACGTATAACCTGCTCTTCGGCTATCCCTTCGACTATGACATCGCTTCACTCGTACCCTCGAACCTGATTCAGCCTCCGATGCAGCTTCCCTTCGAACCGGGCGTGACCTGGGCATACACTGGTGGTCCGCATGGTGGCTGGGATACCGGCTCAGCCTGGTCCGCGTTGGATTTCGCACCGCCTCTCGAAGGGATCGGATGCGCATCAAGTGACATGTGGGTGGCAGCGGTTGCGGATGGATACATCATCCGTGCGGAGGATGGCTCGGTGATCCAGGATCTGGATAACGACGGCTATGAACAAACTGGATGGATGGTCCTTTACATGCATGTTGAATCTCGTGACCGCATCCAGCCGGGCACGTATGCTTATGCCGGTGACCGCATCGGCCATCCCTCCTGTGAAGGCGGCATCTCGAACGCGACCCATCTCCACATTGCAAGGCGCTACAACGGCGAATGGATTCCAGCAGATGGGAATCTTCCATTTAATTTGGATGGCTGGGTTTCGAGTGGAAATGGCATTTATTATGATGGTTTCCTCACACGTGGCGGAGTTCAGTTGCAGGCGGAAGAGGGTGTCTTCGAGGGAGTCAATCTGATCTCCAGATAATTGGAGGTCACGTTTCAAATGTGACCTACGCTCAGTTTGCGTTAACCAACACAGGTATAATTCCTGTTGGATGTTCAAGTGAAAAAAATCGCTATTCTTTTGTTTGTATTATCTTCTGTTCTTTCATCCTGTGTAGGTAGTACTTCGTTATGGGGACAATACCTTACTCCCACTCCCGTTGGCTGGGTCCCTGAAACGCCTGTGCCGGATGTGTATTCCACAGATACGCCAGCGCCTGATATTTTTATCGTCCCAACGGTGACGCCATTCCCCCCGTCAACTGTCACGCCTTTGGCGAACTTTATCACCAAGGAAATACCTGCACAATCCACTCTTGTTGAAGCGTCTCCAACAACTGTCGATGGCAATTCGATCCTGTACTATGCCCAAAGTGGGGACTGGGTCCCGGCTGTCGCGCGCAGGTTCGGGGTCGGTGTGAACGAGATCACATCCCCGAAAATCATCTCGGAGCAGGGCTTCATTGATCCGGGTACATTGCTCATCATCCCTGATCGCCTTGATAAAACCATTCAGTACACACCATCTCTACAATTGATCCCTGATAGCGAAGTCGTCTTCTCTGCCACGTCAGCAGGGTTTGATGTTGAAAAGTATGTGAAGGATGCAGGCGGGTATCTGGCAACGTATCGGGAATGGCTTGGCACCACCGCGTGGACGGAAGGCTACAAGGAGATCGAACGTCTGGCGAATGAGAACTCGATCAACCCGCGGCTCCTGCTTGCACTGCTTGATTACGAAGGACGCTGGGTGCGCGGCAAACCGGAAAATCAGTACCGTATTGATTACCCACTGGGACAGGAAAATTATCGCAACAAGGGAATGTTCGGGCAGATGACCTGGGCGGTCAATCAATTGTATGTTGGGTATTATGGCTGGCGCAAGGGCGAGATCACTCAAATTACGTTCGAGGATGGGAAATCGCTGCATGTTGACCCCACGCTCAATGCAGGGACTGTAGCGGTCATGTATCTGTTCTCGCGCCACCACAGCCTGAACGAATGGCTTCGTATCATGGATGCAAACGGCGGATTTCCGTCCTTCTATCAGGATATGTTCGGTGACCCGTGGGCGCGTGCTGATGCAATCGGCAAATTCTTCCCGCCGGGATTCAAACAGCCGGAACTGACCCTGCCAATCGAACCCGGTACCACCTGGTCTTACACCGGCGGGCCGCACAGCGCATGGGGCAAGGAAACCGAAGGTCCGCTTGCCGCAGTTGATTTTGCACCGCAAAACGAGACACCGGGATGTTTCACCACGAATGCCTGGGTGTTAGCCATGTCTCCGGGGCTTGTCGTCCGGTCGGAGAATGGACTTGTGATGGTGGATATGGATGGCGACGGTTCCGAACAAACCGGCTGGAATATCATGTACATGCACATCGCAACCAAGGACCGCATTGCAGTCGGTCAATGGGTGGACCAGAATGGGCTGATCGGCCATCCATCCTGTGAGGGCGGAGTTTCGACAGGCACGCATGTTCACGTTGCCCGCAAGTACAACGGCGAATGGATGATCGTGGACGGTCCCATCCCATTTGTGATGGGTGGGTGGACTGTCGTCGCAGGGGACAAACCTTATATCGGAACCATGGTGAACGGGGACAAGATCACTCCATCCGACGTCTATGGACAAGCCTGGTCTTTGATCACACGCGAAGATGAAGAATAGAGTAAAACAAGTGGCGGTCATTTCCAGATTGACCGTCACCTTGCTTGCCTTAATCGCCTCCTCCTGCGCGCCGGGCGGTTCTTCGACAAGTAACATCGAAAATATGATCACACCGCTCGCTCCGACGTCAGTCCCCGCGCCAACATCCGGGCGTCCTGCGTATGATCCCGGTGAACTGGTTGAATACATTGCGCAAAGCGGAGACACGATCCCCGCGCTGGCGGCTCGTTTCAATACGACCGCGGTCGAAATATTCGAAGCCAACCCCATCATCCCGCGTGAAGCCACCACCATGCCGCCCGGCCTGCCGATACAGATTCCCATCTATTACCTTTCGCTATGGGGTACCGATTTCCAAAGCATTCCCGACAGTGCCTTTGTCAACGGACCGGCGCATGTCGGTTTCAACACTTCTGCATTCCTCGCATCCACTTCAGGGTGGCTGAAGGACTATCGTGCCTATGCAGGCGGCAGGAACCGCACCGGCGCCGAGATCGTGGATTATGTTGCCACCAATTACAGTGTCAGCCCACGCCTTCTGCTTGCCTTGCTCGAATATCAAGGCGGCGCGCTGACCCAACCTGAGCCCCCCGTGAGCCGATACCTGCTTGGTTTCAGACGCACATTTTACGAAACCCCGTACCTGCAACTTATCATCGCAGCGAACACGCTCAATAATGGATATTATGGATGGCGCGCCGGCGGGTTGACCGAGTTCGAACTACCGGATGGCTCCCTGACCCGACCCGACCCATGGCAGAACGCGGGATCGGTCGCGCTCCAATATTATTTCTCACGTTTATATTCGGGGGATAAGTACTACGCCTCCATCGGGACCGAGGGCTTGGCGCGGCTTTACAGGGACCTTTTCAGCGACCCCTGGCTTGACTCTGCCAACTACAGTACCCCAGGCAGTCTGCAACAACCTGAATTGCGTTTTCCCTTCCGTCCGGGATACATCTGGGCATACACGGGTGGTCCGCATACGGGATGGGGAACTGGGCAGCCTCTCGCTGCAGTGGATTTCGCCCCCGCATCGAATACATCCGGTTGTTATACGGTCGCGAATGATCTTTTTGTCACCGCCATGGCAGACGGTTTGGTTGTACGTGCCGATGTGGATGGCATCATCATTGACCTTGACAAGGACGGAGATGAACGTACCGGTTGGGTTTTATATTATTTACATCTTGCTGCAGACAAGCGTGCAAGTGTGGGACAGGAAGTAAACACTGGCGATCCTGTAGGATATCCCTCGTGTGAAGGCGGCGCTTCCACTGGGACGCATGTCCACGTGGCGCGAAAATTTAACGGCGAGTGGATCCTTGCAGACGGTCCGCTGGCTTTTACATTCGAAGGCTGGGTCGTGCACAACGGGGATGAAATTTATGAAGGCACACTTACGCGCGGTCCACTGACCGTGGAAGCGTGTGAATGTTCAGATGCGGCGAGTCAGATCAAATCGGATGTTCCATAAAAAGGTACGGAATTGCTCCGCACCTTTTTTGTTTTACTCCGCGATCATTTCCTGCCAGGTTCCCTGGTGGGTTAGAACCCCTTCGTTGCTGTAAATTTCATAGTTCAGGTTTATCGGCATTACCTGTCCAAGCATGGCTTGGGCAGGGCAATATTTTGTAGCGGTGAGTTCGATGGCTCGCAAAACGGACGTTTCTTGAATGTCATCGCCTTTGACAATGTAGGTGATCGTTGCGCTGGTGAATACTTTGGGATGTCCCTCTGCGCGCGGCGCGTCCACACGGACCTCGAAGCTGGTTATCTCTTTTTCTTTGCATTTCTTTTTCAATATCGAGATGACATCCATTGCAGTACAACCTGCCAGTCCCAGTGCGATCATTTCCATCGGGCGCGGACCGTTGTTTTTCCCTCCGACTGCCGGGTCAGCATCGAGCGGAATCGGGAAACCGGATTCGGTCTGCCCGTCGAATGCCAAATTCCCCTTCCAGGTTACATTTGCTTTCATTGGCTACTCCTTGATGATCGGTGTTACATATTTTTCGAGCATTTTATTGTTGATCTCTCCAACCCAGAACAATTTGACAACCCCGTTTCGGTCAATGACAAACGAGCTGGGTAGGTTCATGGTCTTGAATGCATCTTCTGTTGCAATGTAGGTTGGATCGAGCCACACGGGAAAGGTAAGTTGGTAGTCTTTTACAAATTGTATGACATCTGGTGTTGGGTCGCCGTCGTTGATCGCGATTACGGTAAAACCCTGGTCTGCATATTTGTCGTGATAAGCTTGCAAGGTGGGCATTTCCGCCTTGCACGGAGGGCACCAGGTTGCCCACAGGTTGACCAGTACAACCTGTCCGCGATAATCGGCGAGGGAGTGAGTAGCACCTTGAATGTCGGTAAGAGTCAGTTCTGGGGAGGGAAAATGCACCTGTGCTGGAACAGTTGTCGGGGCGGTTTGAGTCGATACATCCTGCAGGATGATGTAGCCAGAGGCGGCGATCAGGAGCAGTCCAAGTCCCAACAATAATAGCGGAATAGTTTTTCGCAAATCTTTATCCTTTTCGTTTTCTTTTGGTTAGATGCTCGATAATGGAAAAGTATACCCCGATGTGTATTAGGTCATTCCAAGTAAGGATGAACGTCAT
>CAYTDB010000139.1:0-13604 GCA_964436455.1 uncultured Anaerolinea sp.
CCGGCGCTGAACGTTGTCAAGAGCCAGACCTCCAATGGGCCCTACGCGGTGGGTGAGACGATCACCTACAACATTGTAGTGACGAACACCGGCAATGTGACGCTGACGAATGTGACGGTCACGGACAACAGTGCGGTGGTGGGCCCGTGCACCCCGACGCAACCAGCGACACTGGCGCCTGCTGCGACGATGACCTGTCCTGCCAGCCATGTGGTGACACAGGCGGATGTGGACAACGGCAGTTATGTGAACACAGCGACCGCTGACAGTGACCAGACGCCTCCGTCCGACAGCACGGTGACGGTGAACTTTGTTAATGCCGATCTTTCACTTGTAAAGACGGTAACAAATACGACACCGAGTGTTTCGGCCAATATTAATTTCATCATCACTGTAACAAATGGTGGACCCGAGGATGCAACGGGTGTGGAAGTAGTTGAGAGACTGCCGAATGGCTTCACGTTCATCTCCGCGACTACAAGTAAGGGGACCTATAACAGTGCGACAGCCATCTGGCAGATCGGGGATTTGGCACTCAACGAATCGGTTACATTGAACATGACTGTCAGGGTAAACGCTTCCGGATCGTATACCAATACTGCGGAGATCAGCGCGGCGCGAGTCATTGATCCCGATTCCACGCCAAATAATCAAAACCCGGACGAAGACGACCAGTCATCAGTCACGGTTAGACCTCAACGCGATGATGATGATAACAATCCGCCTCCACCGCCACCACCTCCGCCTGCCATTCAGGAATTTGGTTTCCTTATCCCAGTGACTGGCTTTGCACCGAATGTGGTCACTGATCTGAGTCATGAACCATATGCGGCATATGCTGACACTTCCATCATGTTGGATATCCCTACACTCTCGGTGAACGTTCCCATCGTGGGTGTGCCGAAGCAGGATGGGACTTGGAACGTATCCTGGTTGGGGAATCAGGCTGGATGGTTGGAAGGAAGCGCATTCCCCTCCTGGAATGGAAACAGCGTGCTGACGAGTCATGTCTACCTGTCTAACGGCAAGCCGGGTCCGTTCGCGAAATTACACGAACTCAAGACCGGTGACCAGGTAATCGTCCGTGCATTCGGTCAGAAATACATCTTTGAAGTATTGACCAATGCCATTGTCGCTCCGACAGACAGGTCAGTTATGAGGCATGAGGAAAAACCATGGCTTACCCTGGTCACTTGTACGGATTACGATTTCAAGACTGGAACATATAAGAACCGTTTCATCGTCCGTGCCGTGTTGGTGAAGGTAAGCGCTGACAAGTAATTTGTAGTGTCTTAATCAAAAAAAGGCTGTTCTCAAACGGGAACAGCCTTTTTGTTTATCTTGTTGAGAGTTATCTCAACCCTTGTTCTTTTTCAGACAGCGTGATGACATGCTCGAGGATGCCTAGGGCTTCGTCCATCTCCTTTTTTGTGATGCACAGCGGCGGCGCCAGGCGAATGACGGATTTGCCGCATCCGAGCAGCAGAAGCCCGTATTCATACGCTTTGCTCTCGATCATATTTCGGAGTTCTTCATTCGACTCTTTTGTGCTTTTGTCCTTCACAAACTCGATGCCGATCATCAAGCCTTTACCGCGTACATCGCCCATGGATGTATGGCGCGACTGGACCTCCGTCAAAGCATCCAGCGTGTATTGACCGACTTCGGTTGCATTATCGAGATATTGCTGTTCGAGCAACTCGATTGTTGCCAATGATGCCGCGCACGAAATGGGATTTCCGCCGTAGGTGTTACCATGTACGCCCTTGGGCCAGTTCATCACTGACTCGCGCGCGATACAGGCGCCGAGCGGCATGCCCGAAGCGATGCCTTTTGCCGATGTGACAATATCCGGTTCCACGCCCCAGTGTTCGATCGCCCACCATTTGCCGGTGCGTCCCATGCCGCTCTGCACTTCGTCTGCGATCAGCATGATGCCGTATTTGTCGCACAACTTGCGCAGGGCAGGGAAGAATCCATCCGGTGGGACTAGATAGCCGCCTTCGCCCTGGATGGGTTCTACCAGCACTCCAGCAATCTCATCGCCCGGAACATTATGCCCGAACACTTCCTCTTCGATAAAACGCACAACGGTCTGGCCATAATCTTCGCCGTATTTGCGCTCCAGTATCGGGCGGTATGGATCAGGGAATGGAACATGTGTCACGCCTGGCATCAAAGGGTAAAAACCGCGATGGTAATGGGGCTTGCTGGCAGTGAATGCTACAGAACCCATTGTGCGCCCGTGGAACGCGCCAAAGAAGCCGATGAAGTTGTGGCGCTTGGTGTGATACTTAGCCAGTTTGATGGCGGTTTCGACAGATTCTGTTCCTGAATTGGTCAGGAACGTCTTTGCGTTCTCTTCAAATGGCGCGATCTCATCCAACTTCTCGCTCAAGCGGATCCAATTCTCATGATAGAAATCAGATGATATGTGCAGGAACTTTTCCGCGGCGCCCTGCACAGCCTTTACCACTTTTTCGTTTGCATGACCTGTTGCCGCAACGGCAATGCCAGCCATCAGATCTATGAAGCGGTTGCCGTCGGGGTCCCAAACTTCCACACCCTTGCCATGATCCATCACAAATGGATACCCACGCGGGTAGGATGACGAGACCACCTTCTTGTCACGTTCGATCAATGCCAGGGATTTTGGACCCGGCACATTTAACTTATTCATTCAAACTCCTGATTTGACTATTGTAATTGTTGATAACGATTCGTTTTGTGACGCATGGCGTGCCACGCGGTTTAACCGAGCCGGACTTTTCGGTTCATAGTTACGGGACACCCGGTCCCGTCCGAACAGCCTTTTACGAATCCCTATCCGCTGTCCACCACTTGGTTACCATCCATAAGGGAGGCGTGAATAATCTTGCTTTACACATTTACTTTCTTCTATTCCTTCGATACCACAAAAATCTTCCCATCTTGCAGGTTGGTTTCAACTTCGCGACCAGCAACATGGATATATATTCTGCCAATAAAGAAAATTACGCTCATGTGGATAATTATAACCGAGTGGTGTTGATGAGTTATTCACAAGGCTGAAAGGCTGATTGACGCCAACCTGTCTCCCTGCTAAACTCCTCTCCAAGTGACAAAGATGAATTCCAAGAGTAAAAGTTTTCCGGATAACCTTAGACTGATGAGCAGGTGGTTTGTACCTGGGTTGGGTGTAAAACGCTGGTATCTGGTTGTTCTGCTGGGTGTGACAATGCTGGGAGTGGGTCTGGCAATCTTCCTGCTCGAACTGTATCGCACCGATTCTACAAACCCGGTTCTGCTGACCATCCTGTCCTATGCTTCCCTGCGGTTTATACCCCGTTTTTTACGCGTTCTGGTCTTTGGCGGGTTGGGTGTTGGGACGGTAGTGTTTGGCATTTGGAAGTTGAACAATGCGTTGTTGCGTCCCTATGTTCGTCCGGGACACACCCTTGTGGATGAAATTGCGAAATATCGTCGCCTTGAACGCGGGCCCCGTATTGTGACCATTGGTGGAGGGCATGGTCTTGCCACCCTCTTACGCGGACTAAAAACCTACACCCGCAATCTGACCGCAGTCGTCACTGTGGCAGATGATGGCGGATCTTCCGGTCTTTTGCGTGAGAGTTTTGGCATCCTCCCGCCTGGCGATATCCGCAATTGCCTGGCGGCATTATCGAACGATGAGCAGATGCTGACGCAGTTGTTCCAATATCGTTTCAGTGGGGCAGGGAATTTGGATGGTCACTCATTCGGTAATTTGTTCATCACTGCACTGGCGGAGATCACCGGGAGTTTCGAAGGTGCGATTGCTGAATCAGGCAAGGTCTTGTCGGTGAGCGGACGCGTGCTTCCATCCACGCTGCATAATGTGCGATTGGTGGCAGACATGACTCTGCCCAATTCGCTGAATCAGGTACGGGTGCAGGGGGAGAGTCGCATTCCCAAAATGGCAGGCAGGGTTCAGCGAGTATGGCTGGAACCGAACGACGCGCCTGCCTATCCGCCGGTTATCAAGGCAATCCTGAGCGCGGACATGATCGTGGTTGGTCCAGGTAGTTTGTACACAAGTCTCCTGCCGAACCTGCTTGTGCAGGATCTGTTTGGCGCGATCCAGGCAAGCCGTGCGGTCAAGGTGTATGTGAGCAATATTGCCACGCAAAAAGGTGAGACCGACCTGTACTCCTGCTATGACCATGTGCGGGTGCTGGAGGAGCATATGGGGGATCGTTTGTTCGACGTGGTACTGTGCAATGATAATTATGAAGGTCAATTGCTGTCTGATTCTGAATGGGTGCGCGTGGATGAGAAAGCCCGTGCAGATTCACGCATGCGCTGTGCGGACTTAATAGATAAAAGCTATCCCTGGCGGCATGACTCCACAAAATTGGCGGAAACCTTGATCGCGGCTCTGGATGAATATTCAGGTGTGTTGACATAATGTTATTTTTGTCAGTATTTTCTGCATGGCTCTCTGTGATAAAATCAACCTGCATACTTCATCACAATTTTGCCGCCGTACACACAATCTCAAAACCAGACCCTGAAGGTTTCAAGGCAAATCGGATCCAAAATTTGCGTGAAGAACCTTTGGGGTTTTTTGCAAAGAAAACATGTACGACAGCGAATCAAACACTAAACCCGGAGGTTTAACATGACAGTAAAAGTTGGTATTAATGGGTTTGGACGCATTGGTCGCCAGGTGCTTAAAGCGATCCGCGACATGTATCCAAACGAGTTGGAAGTCGTTGCGTTCAACGACATCGGTGACATCAAGACGATGGCACACCTGCTCAAATATGATTCGACCTACGGTCGCTTCAACGGCACCGTGGAATTCGCAGATGATGGGCTGTTGATCGAAGGCAAGAAGGTCAAGGTCTTCAAGGAGACCGACCCCGCCGCCATCAAGTGGAGCGATCTGGGTATTGATATTGTCATCGAGTCAACCGGTCTGTTCACCATTAAGGAAGACGGTGTGAACAAAAAAGGCAAACAGGTCAAAGGTGCAGTCAATCACATTACATCTGGTGGAGCCAAGAAGGTCATCATCTCGGCACCTGCCGAAGGCGAAGACCTGACCGTTGTGCTGGGCGTGAACGAAGAAAAATATGATCCCGCCAAACACCATGTGGTTTCGAACGCTTCCTGCACCACGAACTGCCTCGCTCCTGCTGCGAAGGTTGTGCATGACAAGCTCACCATCAAGCGAGCCTTCATGACCACTATTCACTCCTATACCAACGACCAGAAGGTGTTGGACATGCCGCATTCCGACCTGCGCCGTGCCCGCGCTTCAGGCTTGAACATCATCCCGACCACCACCGGCGCCGCCAAGGCTATCGCGTTGGTCATCCCTGACCTCAAGGGCAAGTTCGATGGATATTCCCTGCGCGTCCCGACCCCAACCGTCTCTGTTGTAGACTTCACCGCTGAAGTTGAGAAGGAGACAACCACGGATGAGTTGCGCCAGATGTTCCGCGATGCCGCCAAGGAACCCCGCTTCCAGGGTGTTCTCGAAGCCGTGGACGAACCTCTTGTCAGCATGGACTTCAAAGGCAGTTCCTATAGTTCCTCGGTTGATCTGCCCTTCACTTCTGTCCTGGGCAAGGAAAAGAACAACTTCATCAAGGTCGTCACCTGGTACGATAATGAATGGGGTTACTCCTGCCGTACAGCCGATCTCGCGGCGATGATGGCGAAATCACTATAGTCTTCTTGTCATCTGGTCTTCTAGTCACGAACGAATCGACTAGAAGACCGGATGACTAGCGAACTAGGAGACTAATCCATGAACAAGAAAACTGTAAAAGATATCGATCTTAAAGGCAAGCGCATCTTCATGCGTGTGGACTTCAACGTCCCGATGGCGGATGGCAAAGTAACCGACGATAAACGCATCAAAGCCGTATTGCCGACCATCCGATATGTATTGGATCAGGGAGCCTCGCTCCTGCTTGCGAGCCACCTGGGACGTCCCAAGGGCGGTCCTTCTCCGGAATTCAGCCTGCGTGCCGCTTCGGAGACTTTGTCCACGCTGATAAATCGTCCCGTGAAGATGGCGCCGGATTGCGTTGGACCCGAGGTCGAAGCAATGGCAAAAGCCCTCCAGCCCGGTGAAGTGTTGATGCTGGAGAACACCCGCTTCCATACAGGCGAGGAAAAGAATGATCCAGAGTTGGCACAGCAAATGGCGGCGCTGGCAGACGTCTATGTGAATGACGCGTTCGGATCCGCACATCGCGCCCACGCCTCCACCGAAGGCATTGCTCGTTACCTGCCAGCCGTCTCTGGCTTTCTGATGGAACAGGAGCTGGAATATCTCGGGCGCGCGGTGGCAAATCCTGAACATCCGTATGTTGCGATCCTTGGTGGGGCAAAGATCAGCGACAAGATCCTGGTTGTCGAAACCCTGCTGTCCAAATGCGACAAACTCATCATCGGCGGTGGCATGGCGAATACCTTCCTCGCTGCCCAGGGACTGAACATGCAGGACAGCTTGGTTGAGGAAGCATCGCTTGAGACTGCGAAAGCAATCATGGCAAAGTCCGGTGATAGGTTGATCCTGCCGGTCGACGCGGTTATCGCGGATAAATTCGAAGCCGAAGCGAACACACAGGTCGTTGACGTAAATGCCATTCCTGCTGGCTGGCGCATGCTGGATGTGGGACCGAAGACACTCGAGTTGTATAAAGCTGCCTTGAGCGACGCGAAACTGGTGGTGTGGAATGGACCCGTCGGTGTGTTCGAAATGCCGAAATTTGCCGAAGGCACATTTGCTCTTGCGAAACTGCTTGCCGAATCCAAAGCCACGACTGTGATCGGCGGTGGTGACAGTGCCAGCGCGGTCAAAAAGGCTGGTGTTGCCAAACAGATGACGCATGTCTCGACCGGCGGCGGAGCATCGCTGGAGTTCCTTGAGGGTAAGGAATTGCCCGGTGTTGCGGCATTAAACGATAAGTAACAATTGGAATGTCATACTGCGAGGAGTGAAGTATCTCTTTGGTGTTGCTTGAGTCCCTTCGGTTGCAAAGAACGCTCCCTCAGGGTGACAAAACATGAAGTTTACAGGATGGTCAATGTTGTCCATCCTGTTTTTTGTTTGTCATGTATACCGGGCGGGATTGTCATGTAAAATAGGGTAACTGTTTATTCTGAATCGAGGTACTTATGCCCTTCAACGTTGGAGAAAATGTAGGACCTTATCGGATGATTGAACAATTTGGTCAGGGTGGAATGGCAACTGTGTATAAAGCGTATCATTCTTCTTTGGATCGATATGTGGCACTCAAGGTGCTGCATCCTGCCTTCAATCAGGATCCCAACTTTGAAGCGCGTTTTCAACGGGAGGCGCGGGTGGTGGCAAAACTTGAGCACCCGAACATCGTTCCCATATACGATTATTCAGAACATGAAAAACGACCCTATCTGGTGATGAAATTCATCGAGGGGATCACACTCAAAGCACGCATGGATCAGGGACCATTATCTTCTCATGAGGTCACAAAGATCGTGGATGCGGTTGGGTTGGCGCTGGCGTATGCGCACAAGCAGGGAGTTTTGCACCGTGATATTAAACCATCGAATGTATTGATGGCGACAGACGGTCAGATATATCTTGCAGACTTTGGACTTGCACGCATCGCGCAATCCGGGGAGTCGACGCTATCATCAGACATGATCATGGGCACACCGCAATATATTTCGCCCGAGCAGGCAATGGGCAAGGCTGACCTTGACCAGCGCACGGATCTGTATTCGTTTGGTGTGATGTTGTATGAAATGGTTGTAGGAAAAGTGCCGTTCAATGCGGATACACCCTTCTCGATCATTCATGACCATATCTATTCGCCGTTGCCGTTGCCGCGAGCGGTCAACCCGAAGGTTCCGGAACCGGTGGAACATGTCTTGTTGAAGGCGCTTGCCAAGGAACGCGAGGATCGTTTTGAGGATGCAAAACAACTTGTCGATGCCTTCAAGGAAGCGTGGAATGCGGCAGGCGTTCCGATACAGGGATCGGATGTGAGCGTATCACAAGGTGTATCGGAAAAGTCCATTGATGCAGTTGAAGCAATAAAGGTCGCCCGTATGCCTGTTCCTGCAGAAACAAGGCTTGCGAGTGGGTCCGAGAAAATTACAGGAGTTGAGGAAAAGCCGGAGAAAGTTGAAGCAGGATCAATCTCCGAAAAGAAGCGTTCTCCATGGATTTGGGTTGGCGCGGCGCTTCTCCTCATCCTTTGTTTGGGCGGACTTGTAGTTGTCCGAAATATCCGAAACACGAGATTAGCTGCAAGAGGACAACCGACGGAAGCTCCTGCTCCTCCACCAGAAAGACCCGCGCAGGAGAATCCACTGCCTGTGGAGGAACCTCCTGTGCAGGAATTTCCGCCGCAGGTGGTCGAAGCACAAAAAATTGCGGAAGAGCATCCTGATGACCTTGAGGCGCGGTTGAATCTCGCCATTGTTTATTGGGAAGCCGGACTGAAAAGGCAGACATTTGAGACGATCCCGCAGATCATAAAAGTGGTGGGATCTGAAAACGTGGATTTCTATATGCACGCTGGAAATGAGTTTGCGATGCGCGAGGCGTGGATCCCCTCTGCTTCCATGTTTTTTCAGGCTGTCAAATTCATGCAGGGGAATGGGGAAGTGCCGAGGGATGTGTCTGACAGGTTTCATGAAGCGATGTATAAAGCCGCCATTCAGCCTGAGGCACAACTGTTCGTTCCATTGGACAATGTAACGAGGATTGATGAAGGGATTGCATTGGTCACGCGCGCGAGAAATGCTTTTTATACAGACCGCAGGGACGAAGCGTTTGAGTTTCTCGCCGAGATCAAGCGGGTTGCGTCAGCCATGCCTGAGGCGCGTTTGCTCGAAGCAGAGTTCAGTGCTGAAACCGGTGAAAATGCAAAAGCACGCCTGCTTGTCGAGAGTTTAATTTCAAAAGACAGCGGCGCGGCAGAGTGGATCCGCGTGTTCGCTGAAGAAATCCTAAGGAGATTACCGTGAGAAAACCGATCATTGCTGGAAACTGGAAGATGAACAAGACCATCGCTGAATCACGCGAACTGGTCTCAAAATTGCTTTCGCCCTTGATGGAGAACACAGATGTTGAGCGGGTCTTGTGCCCGCCTTTCACATCGCTGTTTGCCATCTCCTCGATGCTGGATGGAAGCGGCATTGGGCTTGGAGCGCAGAATTTGCATTGGGAGGAAAAGGGCGCGTTCACGGGTGAGATTGCCCCGAACATGTTGAAGGAAATATGCAGCTACGTCATCATCGGTCACTCGGAACGCCGCACGTATTTTGGTGAAACCGACCAGACTGTGAACAAGAAACTTCATGCTGCCCTCAAACATGACTTGACGCCCATCGTCTGTGTGGGAGAAACGCTGGAAGAATACGAGTCAGGCCGGACCTCGGAAGTGGTCCTGCGTCAAATTAAAGTCGGTTTCGCTGACGTTGATCCTTCCACCGCTTCGCGCATCGTGGTCGCGTATGAACCCGTATGGGCAATTGGGACCGGTAAAGCCTCCAGCGGAGAAAATGCCAATCATGTACATGGACAGGTCATTCGTCCCGCGTTGACCGATCTGTTTGGGGCAGGTGCGGCACAAGCGATCCGAATCCAATACGGCGGTTCGGTCACAGCCGCGAACGCGTCCGAATTCTTCGCACAGTCAGATATAGACGGAGCGCTGGTGGGCGGCGCCAGTCTGAAGGTGGACGATTTTTCCGCCATTGTGAAGGCGGCAGTGAAATAGAACCTGTCATTGTGAGGGCAGGTTTTCTTCCGCCCTCGCAATGACATAAATGTTGGGGACACCCGTGAATCAACTTACAGGTTTTTTCTGGTTCGTGTTGATGCTTGTGCCGTTGATATTTCTTCAGCGGCTTTTGCATCGCGAGATACAGGCTGTTTTTCTGATCCTGACCCGTGATGCGCGTTTGACCATTGGCATTTTCCAGATCATTTTCCTTCCGGGGGTCTTTTTGCACGAAGCCAGTCATTTTTTGATGGCGAAGATCCTGCGTGTGAGGACGGGCGGTTTTTCCGTCATTCCACGTGCTTTGCCCGATGGACGTTTGCAACTCGGATACGTGGAAACCGCTAAATCGGATATTGTGCGCGATTCGTTGATCGGCGCCGCGCCGTTGATCTTCGGCACTCTCTTTGTTGCGTATGTGGCAGTCTACCGGCTGGATATGCGCGTGTTGTGGGACACATTCCGCAACGGGCAATTTGAGCTGTTCTGGTGGGGGGTTAGGCTTTTGCCGACTGCGAAAGATTTTTATCTCTGGTTCTATCTTGCCTTCGCGGTTAGCAGCACGATGATGCCGTCTGAGTCCGACCGCCACGCCTGGTTGGAATTGGTGATTTCAGTGGGGGTGATCTTTGCCATTGCTTTATTGATCGGTGCCGGTCCGTGGATGCTTGCGAATGTTGCCCCACGCGTCAGCAGCTTTCTCAGTTCCGTTGCCGTGATTCTGGGTTTGAGTTCGGCTCTTCACGCATTGTTGATCCTGCCGACGATGTTGGTCCACAAACTGCTCACCCGTGCCACTGGCTTGGATGTGGCATAGTTATTTTTTTTCTGGTTACTCCCGGTCAACGTGAAACAACTTGAACTTGGCAGCTTTCGGACAATCGCTTTCATCATGTCCGATTTCCCCGCAAAATTGACAGGTAGAAGCAGGCGGCTCCTTTTTGTCTGATATTCGTTTGGCGATCTTCGAAAATAATCCAAGAAGAGATGTAATCAGTTTTTTCATGACGGCATCTCAGCCTTTCTTTCTTGTTTGTGCCTTTTCAAGATTTTCCTTTACCCTGAACTTAACAATCTTCGCGATCAGCGCATAAGGGATTGGCTGATCCAGCGGGAATTTCACCGAACCCTTTGCACCTTCATATTTGGATAGTTCCTTCTTAAATTTTCCGATCCCTGATGGCGTTGGATAAAACCCAACATGCTTTTTGAAGGCTGAGAAGTGGACCAGGTTCCCGTTGAGGGTAAACGTTGGTATCCCGTAATTGATCGTCTCGTCGGCGTTTGGCGCGGCTTTTTTGATCGTCGCCCTGATCTTTTTTAAAACTTTCTGAACATCATCTGGATATTCGGCGATGAATTCGTCAATATTTTTGGCAGCCAAGGCAACTCCAATCTAGGATTTTTTCTTTAACTTTTTCTCAAGAGCCTGAATATGTTCCAATTCATGTAACGCCTGAGCCCGTACCTGCCAATAAACCGACTCCTTGCGTTGTTTTCCCTGCTGGCGAATCGCCCTCGACCACTGACTCTCCTTCAACGAGTCGAGCACCTTCAATAACACCGTGCGGCGAAATTTGAGATACTCCATCAATTCTCCAAAAGGCAATTGGTCAAGGCGAGTTAACCTGCCAAGGTCGCGGTCTGCATGGATGGGATGAATGACCGGTTCTTTCAACATCAAAGCCAGATAGACTGACTCGGCAGTGATGGCTTCACAGTTCAAGATATGTGCCAATACTTCGGCAAAAGATCGTTCCGTCTTGCCGAGCGGCTCGCGTAACTTTTTATCCGAAAGTCCTTTGCTGAGTTTTGCCAGCCGATCAGGTATTTCGGAAAGCAATCGCAGGACGTCCCTGATGTTTGCATCCGTTTGTTCGGTTGAGATCTGCTTCTTCATCGGTATATTTTACTCTTTGATGAAACAGCCGGTGATACAATTCGCACGGAGAAATCATGGCAGAGATCCAACTAAAAAACGTCAGCTTCAAATTTCCCACTTCGATGGTTTCACCCATGCCGCGCTGGTTTGAAGTGCGCCGGCAACGCAACCTCGAGGATTTGCCCAAAGATTCGTCGAGAGGTGTGGTCGCACTCGAAGATGTCAATCTAACTATTCCAGATGGTCAAACGTATGTTGTCGTTGGTCCATCCGGCTGTGGCAAGAGTACATTGCTGCGCGTCGTATCTGGTCTCGAGAAAATGTACGAGGGACAGGTTCTCTACGACGGCGTGGATATGCAAGAGATCCCTCCCGGCGAACGCTACATCGGCATGGTTTTCCAAAATTATGCCCTTTACCCAAATTTCAACAACGAAGGCAACCTCTCGTTTTTCTTCAAAATGCATGAGATCAACGATGAAGAAACACAGAAACGCATTGAATATACATCCGAACTGATGGGCATCGGTTTCAAGGAACTTTTACCGCGCAAGCCCGGCAAACTCTCTGGCGGAGAGAAACAACGTGTTGCCATTGCGCGTGCCATCGTGCGTGCGCCGAAGTTGTTCCTTTTTGATGAGCCGCTTTCCAACCTCGATGCGAAGCTGCGCGTCAAAACCCGCACCGAAATAAAACGTCTTCTGCATAAGTTTGGCATCACCAGTCTCTATGTCACGCACGATCAGGTGGAGGCGGTTGCGCTTGCCGATAAGATCGTTGTTATGCACGCGGGGCACATTGAACAGGTAGGGACATATCAGGAATTGACGCAGGATCCGGTCAGCATATTTGTCGCGGGATTTCTGGGACTCCCGCCCATGGACTTATACCCCAGCGGTTCAGTATCTGGGGGAAGGCTGGTTCTGGACGATTATTCTTTCCCCATCCCAGACCGAACCTTCCCACTGGTACGCGATGGACAACCGGTGACGCTCGGGACTCGGCGTGAGGATGTAAAAGTGTCAGCTGGGCAACTGCCTGTTGATGGGATGCAGTTTCGGGCGGAGGTTGAAGCGATTGAACCGGATTTGGTGCATCACGTTCAGATCGTCTATGTCCGCATGGAGAAGATCACATATTCGGGTTTATGTCCACAGGATGTAAAACTTCACCTCGGACAACTGGTGCATGTTGCCATTCATCCCGAACGTCTGTATTTCTTCGACACGGTTTCAGGAAAGCGATTATAGTTTTTTCGTTGGCAGTGTAAAGCAGAAGGTGGAGCCTTTGCCCAGCCCGTCCGATTCGACCCAAACCCTGCCACCGTGCGTCTCGATAATACGCTTGATGAGCGCAAGCCCGATCCCTGTCCCTTCGCTTTGCGGGTTTAGTTTCTCGAAGAGATTGAATACCCTTTCGTGATAAGCGGGGTCTATACCCATGCCATTATCGCTGACGAAGAAGACCTGCTCATTCTTCCCTGTGCGTACGCCGATGGTGATCTGCGGATCGGGTTGGTTACCGTTGTATTTGGTGGCGTTTTCGATCAGGTTTTGAACCACTTCGACCATGCGCGTCAGGTCAACATGGACGATGGGCAGGTCAGGCTGGACATGAACTTGTGTATGGTGGTCTCTCAAGATCGTATCTACATTGTTCAAACTTGCCTGAACGATCTCGTTGAATGACACATCTTCCGGCGGGATGATGATGCGGCCGATGCGCGAGAGTTCCAATAGTTCGTTGATCATCTTGTGCATTTTGTCGGCGGCATTCCCGATGCGTGCCAGGTCAGATTTAGCTCGCGCTATGTTACCTGTGGCGATGCTGTTTTCGAGGTATCCGAGGAAACCGCGCATGGTGATGATGGGCGTCTTGAGTTCGTGGGATAGTGTGTAATTAAAGCGTTCCAGCTCGGCATTCTTTCTTTCGAGCTCTGCGAGTAACGTTTTTAGATGTGTAATATC
>CAYTDB010000140.1:0-13376 GCA_964436455.1 uncultured Anaerolinea sp.
GCACACGATAAAAAAATCCCCTTTTATGGGGATTTTTTGTTGCTGCACAATACAGAGGTGGGAAATCTAAATTCATGACCATATCATCTATCTCAGGTATAGCCCGTTTAATTCACGGAATTTCCCAGCAAGCTCTTCGCTCATATCGCTCTCGCTCATACGCCATTCCCAGTTGCCACCCAATTTCGAAGGGAAGTTCATACGGGCTTCGGTTCCCAGACTCAATGGATCCTGCATCGGCGTAACAGCATAGACCGCCACGGACGACCAGATGCTTCGAATCAGATCCCATGCAAAGTCACTTCCATCCACGCGCAGGTAACGGCGGGCAAAATCTTTCTCCTGTTCTGGGGCAGTTGCATACCAACCGAAGGCAGTGTCGTTATCGTGTGTGCCGGTGTAGGCAACACAATTGGATATATAGTTATGCGGCAGGAAGGGATTCTCCGCTTTGTCGAAACCAAATTGCAGGATCTTCATTCCTGGCAGATTGAACGAATCGCGTAATTCAACAACATCATCAGTGATGACGCCCAGGTCTTCGGCGATGATCGGGAGTTCCGAGTCCGAGCCTTCCAACAAGCCTTCGTTCATCGCGTTGAAGAAATCACTACCCGGTCCTTTAACCCACCGTCCGTGCTCGGCGGTGGGTTGACCGAACGGTACTTCCCAGTATCCGGCAAACCCCCGGAAATGGTCCACGCGAACGATGTCCACAAGGCTCAAAACCGAGTGGAATCGCTCCAGCCACCATTCATAGCCTGTCTTCTTATGCATATTCCAGCGATAGAGTGGATTACCCCACAACTGCCCGGTGGCAGAGAAGTAATCAGGCGGGACTCCTGCAACGACTGTCGGCTGGCTGTCTTCGCCGAGGAAGAAGAGTTTCTGGTTCGACCATGCATCTGCGCTATCGTAGGCGATGAATATGGGGATGTCACCGATGATCTTGATCTCGCGTTCGTTGGCGTATGCTCGCAGCTTGTTCCATTGACGAAAGAAGAGGAATTGGTAGAACGAGTAGCGCAGGAGGCTTTCCGTGTGTTCTTTACGGGCTTTATCCATCGCAGCCTTCTTACGCTTGCGCAGGTCTTCGCTCCATTCGTTCCAAGCGCCGCCTCCATTCGCTTCCTTGATGGACATAAACAGTGCGTAATCGTCGAGCCAGGAAGCGTTATTGACACAGAAAGTCTTGAATTCTGTGATAAGGGACGCTGCAACTACGTTTTCGGCTCCGTTCAGCGCGGCGGAAAATTGGGAAAAAGCTTTCAGCAAAAGATCAAGCTTCCACGGGATGAGCAGACCGAAGTCCACGCGTGAGGCGTTGAAATCCGGCATGTCAGCGAAGTCAGATTGAGTCAACAACCCGTCTTCGATCAAACCGTCAAAACTAATCAAGTAGGGATTACCAGCAAAAGCAGAAAAACATTGATAAGGCGAGTCGCCGTATCCGGTCGGACCGAGCGGAAGCACCTGCCAAAGCTTGCAGCCTGTGGAGGCAAGCCAGTCCACGAACCTATATGCCTGCGGACCCAGGTCACCGATCCCGTATGGACCGGGCAGGCTGGTGGGATGAAGAAGGATGCCTCCCGAACGATTAAATTTCATTTGCCAATCTCCGCGTTTTAATGTGCTGGTCTGCTCGAACAACCGTGTCGTCGTAATCCGATTCGATCACATCCGTCCCGACCACGCCATCCGGTTCGACAACATATCCAGCCGGCACAACACTGCCTTTGCCTACCACCGCAATACGGATATTCTGTTCGGCGATGCCCCAACCGACACGCGCATTTTGACCGATGTGCACGCGCTTATCGATCACAGCACGCTCAACGACTGCTCCGCTTTCGATCACGGTATCCGTGAGGATGACAGACTCACGCACCACAGCGCCAGGACGAACGATCACGCCCGGAGAAAGCACGCTGCTTTCCACATGTGCGTTCTCTTCGATGAAACTACCGTTGCAGATCATGCTGGCGTAGACATTCGCCCTGGATGGAAGCCGCACCGGGGGACGTTCCTCCGTGCGTGTATAAATGATCCAGCGGCGGTCATACAGTTTGAGAGGTGGTGAGGGAGAGAGCAGATCGAGATGTGCCTGCCAGTAGGATTGGAGCGTCCCCACATCCATCCAGTAGCCGGTGTAGGGATAGGCAAAGACGCGCGCCTTTGATTTGATCAGGCGCGGAAGGATGTCCTTGCCGAAATCGTGCGATGAATTCTCATCCTGTTTATCGTCCCACAAGATCTCGTCCAGCAACTGGCGGTTGAAGAGATAGACGCCCATGTTTGCCAGTGTTGACGGTGGTTCGGGCGGTTTTTCGACGAACGAAGTTACCCGGTTTTTCTTATCCATGGCAACAATGCCAAAGCGGGAGGCTTCCTCCAATGGCACTTTGAACACACCCATGGTGAGGTCGGCGTTCTTGTCGATGTGAAAGGAGATCATCGGGTCATAATCCATGGTATAGATATGATCTCCCGAGAGAACCAAAACAAAGTCGGGTGAGTTGTTCTTGATGAAGGCGAAGTTCTGCTGGACTGCGTCAGCAGTGCCCGCGTACCAGTCCGAGTCGTTACGGGCTTTATAGGGAGTGAGGAGTTTCACGCCACCCGTGAAGTCACGGTTCAGATCCCAAGGCGCGCCGGAACCGACATGTTCGATCAGAGACTGCGGACGGTACTGCGCCAGAATCATCAGATCGAATATCCCTGAGTTAACACAGTTTGAAAGGGGAAAGTCAATGATACGGTATTTTCCCGCAAAGGGGACGGCTGGTTTCGTACGTTTGGCGGTTAGTACGCTTAATCTCGAACCCTCTCCACCCGCAAGAATGACTGCCCGTGTTTTCATTTATTTATCTCCATTCCCGTTTTTCTCCTCACGGATTTTCCACAAAGGAGTGATCGGACGCGTTGGATACGTTTCACCAGTGACCGGAGTTGCTGTACTCTCGATCAGTTTCTTATAAAGTTCCACATATTTCTGGGCTGAACGAGACCATGAAAAATCCTGAGCCATTCCAGCTTTTTGTAAAGCCGCCCATCTTGAATGGTAAGGATATAACTGTAACGCACGCTTGAGTGTATCGTTGAAAGATTTCACTTTCTTATCCACGAACACAAAACCTGTTTCGCTGTCGGTGACAGTATCGTGCAGCCCGCCAACGGCACGCACGAGCGGGACACTTCCATAGCGCATGGCGATCATCTGTGAGATGCCGCACGGCTCGTAACGCGAGGGCATGAGGAAAATATCAGAGCCTGCGTAGATCTGGCGAGCAAGTTTGGCGTCGAAACGCGTCTCCACACGCACCCGGTCTGGAAGCAGCTCCTGAAGTTTCTTTGCCTGTTCTTCGATCTTGGGGTTGCCCGCCCCTAAAATGACCAATTGCCACTTTTGTTTATGAAGCATCTTCAAGCCCTTGAGGGCAATATCAATGCCCTTGGCTTCATCCATGCGCGTGACCATGCCGAGGAGAGGCATATCCTCCGCCACAGGCAAGCCAAGTTTTTCCTGCAGGGCAGCTTTGTTCTGTTTGCGTGAGGATAACTCGTCAGCGTTGAAACGGCTGGCGATGATCGAGTCAGTTTGCGGGTCGAATGAGGCGATGTCCAGCCCGTTGAGAACGCCATGGATGGTGTCGGTCCGGTTCCTGAAAAATTCCTGCAAGCCACTTCCGAATTCTTCATGCAAAATTTCATCGGCGTAGGTGGGCGAAACTGCGACGATCGCATCGGAAGCCCACAAGCCAAGCGGCATCGGCATGACGCGCGCCCAATCGGGCAGGTCGGTATTGGCAAGCGGCAGTTTGTAACTTTCGATGATGTCCTTCACATCAGGTCCAAGGAACGGAAGGTTATGAATTGTGATCATCGAAGCGATACGGTTCTTTTTATCCTCCCAGCGCTTCACAAGGTTGCCATACGCAGCCAGCGCGGTGTGCCAGTCGTTGCAATGGATGATGTTCGGACTCCAATTGATCTGACGAGGCATTTCCAGAGCCGCCAATGAAAAGAAGACATATTTTTCAGCGTCGAGTTTGTTGTTGGATGAATACACCGAGCCGCTTGCACGGATCGGGTCGCCATTGATGAAGTAGACGGGCATGCCATCCAAAACGACTTCAAACGCCTCCACCTGGACCACGGACCTGTCGCGCGGGATCGAATACATTCCCAAAGGTTTGAGCAAAGCATCCCGGATGACCGGGTGATATGGCAGCACTAGACGGACATCGATCTTCAGTTCCTCGGTGGAAAGCGCACGCAGGGCACGCGGCAGTGTTCCTGCCACATCCCCCAACCCCCCCACTTTTACAAAAGGTTCGGCTTCAGCCGCGAGAAAAAGTACGTTGATGGTTTGGGACATGTATCAATTGTACATCGAAAATAAAAATGCCCATTGGTCAGTTTCCAGGGCGCAGTGGAGATTAATGATTTCGACATGCCCTCGGCAGTCGCCTCGGATTGCCCATCACCGGGTACAGTTCGCAATCTTTCCCTCGTCACCGAATTTGATCTGGGTGGTTATATTCATTAGAACGTCAAGCCACAACCCAATGGAGGAGCCATGAACGTATTAAGTTAACCATCGCGTTTGATGAAGGCATTGTATGTTCTTTTGATCGCGGCTTTGATTGTGTTCGGCATCTATGCCTATGGGAATTACCAACAGCATCAGTTCGAGAAGATGCTGAAAGGCAAAGCGCCGACCCGCAAGGGAGAGGTAAAGGCTGAGGTCATTAACGCCTCCCCGCGCAATGCGGCGGTTGTTCTCGCTGCGCCTCAAGGCGGTTTTACACCTCAAGCCCGTCTTGGCTTTACCAGCGGCGACCAGTGGGAACCTGCCATTGCCGCTGACCGATTTGGTCATGTGTATATGTTGTACCCCCAGTATGAGGGGTGCCGGGTTGCCCCACCTGTTCCAATCCCACTCAAATCCTCCAGACCAGCAACGATCACGGCGCAACATGGGGTTCGCCTACAGTGATATATCCCGCAGGCGCGTCCACTGGCGGGCAGTGGGACTCACAAATCTCTGTTGACCCTGTGGATGGCAGGACAGTCTATGCATCCTTCATGCAGAATAACAAAAGCGACATCATCGTTGCCAAATCCACGGATAACGGTAATACATGGTCGACGAAAGTGGACGTATCCACCGCTCCGACAAGTACACATCACAACTTCCCTGCGATTGCCGCGATAGGTAACGGCGATGTTCGCATTTCGTGGATGGACTCCCGCGCCGCAAACGGCGGACTGGACAGATGGAATGTATATTATCGCTCGTCCAGCAACAGCGGCTCAACCTGGAGCAGTGAAGCAGTAGTCTCCTCATTCGCCAGCGGTACACGTACATTTTCAATGACGGATTCCGTTTCCCATTTGGGGATTACTACGAAATGGATATCGACGAGCTGGGAACAGCTCACCTCATCTTTGGGGAAGGCTACGATACCAATGCCCCAGGCTCGATCTGGTATTTCATAGGGCAACAGGCATTAACGTAAAGCCCTCCGAGTTTAGTAACAACTCGGAGGGCTTTTGGATCGGGCTTCTAATCACGGAATCTGATTCACATCATACGGCGTAACCTGATAGACGTGATAATTCAACCAGTTCGAATACAACAAATTCGCATGTCCGCGCCAGCGGACGGTAGGTTCGCGGGTCGGGTCATCATCAGGGTAGTAATTCTTCGGCACATGGATGGGAAGTCCCTTGTTGACGTCGCGATCGTACTCAGCTTTGAGCGTGAGCGGGTCATACTCGGAGTGACCTGTGATGAAGAGGTGGCGTCTGTTCTTGGATGCGACGATGTACACGCCTGCGATATCTGACTCGGCGAGAATATCAAGGTCGTTGACTCTGTCAATGTCCGTGCGGCGGATTTCGGTATGACGGGAGTGCGGGGCGAGGAAAATATCGTCGAAACCGCGCATCAGTTTCGAGGTCCGATTTAAGACCCGGTGCTCAAAGACACCGAACATCTTGTGGGGGAGGTCATGTTTTGGAATCCCGTAGCGATAATAGAGAGCGGCTTGCGCTCCCCAGCAAATGTAAAATATTGACTCAACATGCGACTCCGCCCAGTCGAAGACCTGGGTCAGTTCGTTCCAGTAATCCACCTGCTCGAATGGCATCTGCTCGACAGGCGCACCAGTGACAATGAGACCGTCATATTTTTCATCTCGCACATCTTCGAAGGTGTAATAGTGGTTGAGTAAATGATCCGCGTCGGTGTTCCTTGATTCATACGTGGCAGTGCGCAGGAGGGTGACTTCGACCTGAAGTGCTGAATTGGAAAGCAACCGCAAGATTTGTGTTTCGGTTGAGATCTTGGTCGGCATGAGGTTAAGAATCGCAACGCGCAGGGCTCGGATATCCTGATGGATGGCGCGGTCTTCGTCCATGATAAAGATGTTTTCATTTTCCAGCGTCGCGCGGGCAGGGAGTGTGTTGGGAATTTTCACAGGCATAATATTTTTCCGAAAATCAAGCAAGGTTTTTTTGAATATTTCATGGCTTTATGGAGACCTTGCGAGCCTTGACGGTATGTTTTCCCATATATATCGGTGCTTTGCAGGCATTTAGAAAATCGGTGCAATCATCTGCTTCCTTTTCAAGAATGGAGTCGGGAAGTTCCTGTTCATCCTCAATTATCTTTGCGTATTTCACATACAGAGGATCTTTGATCCATTTGGATATCGCAGGAACTATGGAACCTTTGAAGGCATATACATGTAGTTCATTTGTAACAAGTTGGTAGATCAATACCCCCTGAGGACTGAATTTGATAAGCCCAATTTGTTCCTTGTTTTCAGCCTCGATCAACAGAACACCTATCAAAGATTCCTGGTCAGGCGTTGTTTGTGTTTTTTGCGTATTCATGGGTATTTTCTCTGTTCATCATTCATCATTACGAAAGTGCCTGATCCAGATCCCACAGAATATCTTCAATATCCTCAAGACCAATGGACAAACGAATAAAATCCGGGCTGACACCTGCAGCTTTTTGTTCTTCGTCCGTGAGCTGTGAGTGCGTGGTGCTGGCGGGATGGATCGCAAGCGACTTGGCATCGCCAAGATTAGCAACATGGCTGAACAGTTTCAGGTTGTCGATAAACTTGGCCCCCGCTTCGCGTCCGCCTTCGACGCCAAAACCAAGCACCGCACCTGGACCTTGTGGTAGATATTTTTTCGCGCGTTCGTAATCCCGGTGACCAGGCAAACCCGCATACGTGACCCAACTGACACTTGAATGGCTCGCGAGAAATTCCGCCACAGCGTGGGTATTCTTCACGTGACGCTCCATGCGCAGGGATAATGTCTCAAGTCCCTGAATGAACAACCACGAATTGAAGGGGGACTGACACGCGCCTATATCGCGCAAAATTCCCGCACGCGCTTTCGAAATGAATGCCAGCGGGCCAAAATCCGTTGCGTACACCACATCGTGGTACGAAGGATCGGGCGTGTTGAAATTCTTGTGTCTCTCGCTTCCTGCCCACTGGAATTTACCGCTATCCACGATCACGCCGCCGATGGACGTGCCATGCCCGCCAATGAACTTGGTCGTCGAGTGCGTCACAATATCCGCGCCCCACTCGAACGGACGGCACAAATACGGCGTGGCGAAAGTGTTATCGATCATCAAGGGCAAACCATGATCGCGGGCAATTGCTGAAACCTCTTCGAATGGGAAAATATTCACTAGTGGGTTGCTGATCGTCTCACCATAGATCAACTTCGTGTTGGGTTGGATCGCTTTACGAAAATTTTCAGGGTCAGTCGGATCGACCAGGGTCACATGGATTCCCAAACGCGGAAATGTGTACTTGAATTGACTAATAGTCCCGCCATAAAGGGTAGAAGCGGAAACGATATGGTCGCCTGCTTCGCAAATCGCAAAGATCGCGGTCGCCTGCGCGGCATGTCCCGAACTTGTTTCCACTGCACCAACACCGCCTTCCAAGTCAGCAATGCGTTTCTCCAATACGTTTGATGTTGGGTTGCCGATACGCGTGTAAATGTTCCCCGTTTCCTGCAGGGCAAACAAACGCGCGGCACGATCCGTGCTTTGCAAGTCATACGCGCTGGTCTGGTAAAGCGGCACCGCGCGGCTGCCTGTCGTTGCTTCGGGTTCATACCCTACGTGCAATTGACGCGTGGTAAAACCAAATTGTCGTTCTGTAGTAGTCATGGAACTCTCCTTGAATATGATTTATCCGCCCATCAGGAGAAATCCCTCACCCCATCCCTCTCCCATAGGGAGAGGGGGAATAAAAAACCTCTCCTGAAAGTACAAGAAGAGGTATATCCGATACCATCCTCTCATCTTCCAGTGTTTGAATGACATTGCCATTCACTGTCGGAGTTGGCACCATAACTTTCGTTTGGTTGCCGAGACTTCACTGGGCCGTTCCCTCAGTCTCTCTGGATAAGAGCGAATATTTAATTAGGCGGGTTTATATCACAAAAGATTTTCGCTGACAAGTAACTCAGCGTTATAGTTCGAGGCGCCTGCCGCGCCGTGAATCGTGTTATGTGAAAGCACAACGAACTTAAGATCAAAAATGGGATCGCGTCTTAATCTGCCGACCACTGTCGCCATGCCTTTTCCTGTCAACCGGTCGAGTCTTGGCTGAGGGCGATCCGGTTCATCACGGACCTCGATTACGGGTCGCGGTGACGAGGGCAGTTCTCTCGCTGATTCAGGGGCGGCCTAGTTTCGTAAAACCGCCTCAGCAGTTTTCGGGTCGGTTTGATGCGCCAGTTCCACACTTGCACACACGGTGTGACCATCGATCACCGCCACACGATTCGTATGCACGCTGAATTTTATATCCGCATGTTCAATTTTGTCCCCGTTCAACTTGCCAAGCATCTTGCACGGTTCCCATTCCACTTTCTCTTCTTCACCTCCATTGGCAACATTGGGGATGACATTGTCCATAATATCTAGCGACGAAACACCAGGGTATCCTGCGCCTGAAAGCGCCTGTAACGAAGTTGCGAACACTTTCTTCACGCCGAATATTTGATCCAAAACTTTTAACGCGATCGTAAGACCCGTGCTCGTACAATTGGGGTTTGTGACGAGACATCCGCTCGGGGCTTTGTTTTGGCGTTGTTGCCTCACGAGGTGAATATGATCCGCATTGATCTCGGGCAACAACAGTGAAACATCTTCTGCGCGGCGATAGGAGGATGCGTTCGAGCAAACCGCGGAACCTGCTTTCGCAAATTGCGGCTCGAGTTCATTTGCCGCTTCGCTGTGAAGCGCAGAGAAAACGATCTTTGCCTGAACAGCCTCCGTGTTGGCTGGGAGGATGACCATATCCTTGGCGTAGTCGGGCAGGGGAACATCGAGTATCCAGCGAGTTGCCTTTACGTAAGGCTGCCCCACCGAACGGTCTGAGGCGGCGAGCGCGACAACTTTGAACCACGGATGATTATCCAACAAAGAAATGAACCGCTGACCGACAGAGCCTGTCGCGCCGAGGACGGCTACGGGGATGGGGGAGGATGGCATGAGAACTCCTAATGATGAATATTGGTCGAACGTCAAACGTCACGCGACCTTTGACGTGTTACTGAACAATCAACTCATGCAACGCCTTGACAGCAACTTCTGTATCCTTTGTTTCAACCACCATCGAGATCGAAACATCGGACGAGCCGTGGGCAATTGCCAACACATTGACATCTTTATCGCCAAGCTTGCTAAAAATTTGACCCGCCACGCCGGGCGAGTTACGCGTACCCGAACCAACGGCAGTAATGATGGCAACTTCCTCCGTTGCCCAGACGCGGTCAATGTCACGTTCGAAGAGTTCGATGGCAAAGTTCTTTTGTAGGGCATCCAAGACCTGTTTGGCAGATTCGGACGTCACTGCAAAACAAATGGATTGTTCCGAGGATGCCTGCGTGATGAGCGGGACACTTGTCCCTGTGGATGCGACTGCGCCGAACGCGCGCGCTGCTACACCAGGGACGCCCAACATGCCGCGCCCTTCGATGGTGACCAGCTTTTGGTTGCGGATGGCGGTCACAGCTTTGATGACATGCCCGTTCTTGCCGTTTTTATTTGCCTGGGCGATCAAGCGTGTGCCGGGATGGGACGGGTTGAATGTGTTGCAAATCCGCAGTCCGATACTAGCTTCCACAACAGGGCGGATCGTTTTCGGGTGCAACACCTTTGCCCCATAGTAAGCGAGTTCAGCGATCTCACTGTAATTGATCTCGGGTAGCGTCTTCGCCTCTTTCACAATGCGCGGATCGGTCGTCATAACCCCATCCACATCCGTCCAGATCCACACATCGTCGGCAGGGAGGACGGAGGCGATGATGGCGGCGGAATAGTCGCTGCCACCGCGCCCGAGCGTGGTGATGACCCCTTCAGGAGTTGCGCCGATAAAACCAGTTGTAATCGGGATAATACTTTCGTCCATAAGCGGATTCAATATCGCTCTCGTTTTTTCTGTTGTGACTTTGAAATCAGGGTGTGCGTTTTGATAATGCTCATTCGTCACTACAAATTCGCTTGACATGATCGCTTCAGCTTTGATCCCCGCATCGTTCACTACGGCTACCAGCAATCTGACACTCATCCTCTCTCCGAGAGATGCCACCGCATCCAACGCGCGTGGGCTTGCTTCACCGAGCACGGCAATTGCCTTGCAAAGATTCACCAGCGCGAAGATGAGCACGTCGATCTCCACTTTTGTCCCTTCGCGCAGTTTTTCGTCTTTGATGAGTGCATCCGCGGCGAAGAAATGTTTACCTCTCAGTGTGGATTCGGCGTCTGGAAGTGAATCAACCATCCCTTGCGAAGCAGAGGCGGCTGAGTCCAATAGCAGGTTCGTGACACCAGACATGACAGATGTCACAACGACGACTCTATCCCAATCCCTTTTTGCATCCCGAATGATCTGCGTGGTGTTGACCAGCGCATCCACAGACCCGACGGATGTTCCTCCAAATTTCATCACGAGCGTTTTTTTTCATAAGTGCTCCTCAGACTTCCGAAGTCTTCGAGAGTTCGGAAGTCCCTAGAATAGGATAACAAAAACGCCCCACGTCCGAAGGCGTGAGGCGTTGTGTGTTTTGAGAGTAACTTGTTCGGTTACTTCCTTCCACGCACAAATGCCTCACGGTGGATGCCGGAGGTATTCATAGTCATGGCCATGTAGAAGTGAGCCGAGTTCATGTAGGGCGGTATTCTATGCGATGGATTGGAATGCGTCAAAGTCAATCGTCAGCAATCGTCTGTGCGAAATGTTTTGAGTGTATCGAGGTAATAATCGGGCAGACCGATATCATAGCGCTTGCCCTGGATGATCAACCCGTGGAAGCCATCTTCCTGCCGCAAGCGGTCAATGGCGGAGGTGAGTTGGAATTCACCTTTCTCACGCACGTTGTTGTGGATGTGTTCTTCGAGGTAATCGAAAATCTGCGGTTTGATGATGTATTGTCCGAAGAGTGTGAGGTATTCGCCTTCGGGAAGACCTGGCACAAGCAGGTGGGTACGGGCGTAATCGGTATTCGGCTTTTCAGCGAACTCAGTGACGTTGAGAAGTTCTTCTGCTTTCAACCAAACGCCAGCAACCGTGCCGAACGCCGCGATCTGTGACTCAGGTGTGCGGCGCAAACCGACAACACTGGTACCGTGTTGCTGATAAGCATCCATTAATTGCTGTACACAATTCCGCTCTGAATGGGAACGGTAGATATGGTCGCCAAGCATCAGGAGGAAAGGTTCATCACCAATCAACTTACGGGCACAGTACACAGCGTGACCGAAGCCTTCCTGCCTGGTTTGGACACTAAATTTGACGCGGCGACCGATCTCCAGCAGGTAACGGGCATAATCCTGAAAATGTGCCGGGAGTTTGTTGTAGTTTTCTATGGAGATCTGCTCATTGAAGAAGAATTTGAACTCGTCAAGATCATCCTCCTGCACGATGATGATGATTTCCTCAATACCCGCCTGCAATGCCTCTTCCACGATCAGAAGGATGGCGGGCTTGGCAATCCCATCACGATCAATGATGGGGAAAAGTTCCTTCTTGGTCGCTTTTGAAGCTGGGAACATGCGCGTGCCGTAACCTGCAGCAGGAATCAACGCCTTGCGGACTTTGTGTGCCGGCTTCAGCGACAATTTGAGGCAGGACATGTTCAAGTCACGCTCAATGATCTCGATTACGGCTTGCTGGTCATCTTCACTGCGCGCCAGGAATTGGGCTGTGCCGTCGCCTTGCGATCCGACTCCCTTGCCGCCCCAGATGTGTTGCTTTAAGGGCTCATAGTTCAATACTTTGTGTAGGACAGGAGCAGTCAGTTCTTCAGGACAGGCGGGGATGGCATATTTGTCAAAGAAGGCTTGCGCCTCAGCCATCAACGCGCCAAGTTTTTCAGCGTCCCCTGCACGTAGTGCTTCCACTGCCTGATGGACGATCCGTTTGTTGATGGGTCCCAGCAGGTCCTGAACGCCACGTTCCCGATCGTTATCAGCAAAGGGATAACTTCGATTCAACTTGGCGAGGATCTCCATAGTATCTTTTTTCGAGTGCAGGTCAACAATCACGTAGTGTAATTCTGAACTAACCTGCAATTCGTCTGTATCAAGCCGGTCACCATCGAACGCCATCAATATAGGACGGTTGCCAAAGGCACAACCCTGGTCCATGCGTCCGCAACGGGAGGGTGTGGTGATCTCGCCTTGATATGCCAGTTCCATTTCGCCGCGCACAGTCATCTTTAAGTCGTAGACGCGGTTGAAAGCGCGGGCGGTTAATACACAGATGGCAGCACTGGAGGACAACCCCTTTTTTATAGGAAGATCCATTCGGTAATTATCTATGACGAGTCCGCGCACTCGGTAATTTGTGACAACCTGATATGCCACGCCTGCCGCGTAGCTCCAGAATGTTCCTCTACCCGCCTCTTCCAGCAGGGCTTTTGGCTCCATCGGAATTTCATACGGTCCAATCTTGGTGCCATCTGGCAGGGTCGTGGACAGAACGAGTGAGGTGGGATGCGGTGACACATCCGCATGGATGCCCTGATCTGTACCGCAGATAAGCGTATATCCTTTCTCGACATCGGCATTGATGCGGCGATACCCGCCCGCCCAATCTGAATGTTCGCCGAATAAACATATGCGCCCCGGAACGAAGATTTTCATGTGACTACCCTTGTTGTGGAATGATAACAAGTGTAGTCGGGCTAATGAATGGCGTCAATAATGTTTTTAGGATTTTAAATTGCCCTCTACTACTTTGCGGTAACAAAATTTTAAATTGCCCCTGTCAATGCAAAATAGAAATGTCCCCTATTCTGCAAAGTAGAAATGTCCCCTT
>CAYTDB010000141.1:0-13341 GCA_964436455.1 uncultured Anaerolinea sp.
AACGCGAACAATTGCTGAATGTTCTTCAACGCGCAAACAATTCTTCCCGCGCACTAATCAGAGCCATCGAAACAGACTTGCACAACTACATTGCGGATGCAACCCAGTTTGATGACATCACAATATTAGCAGTGCTGAGAGGATGGCAACCTGTATCGGGAGGATGATGTTCAAGTTGCCAAGGCAGTTATCGGGGTGAAAGAGGCGGGCGTGAATGTGGTTGGGTCTGGGTGTGATCTGGTCCCGTCCACGCCGATCCAGAATATAATAGTGGTGATGAATATATTTTGATGGAAGACCTGCTACTTTTGTCGTATGATGGGGTTGTGGGATTGGAATGTTGTTTTACATGACATGCTGATGGAGAGGCAATTGATGATGTCAAAGGATAAGGCTTTTACAGAAGTGGCGGGGTTTTTAGCGGGGGTTCCATTGTTGTCAAAATTAAGTGAGGCGTCATTGTTATTGCTTGCCCGCGAAGGCAGGCTTAAGACCGCGGAAAGGGGTGAAATTCTATTCTTTCAGTCGGACCCTTCTGAGTCGGCATATATTGTGCGCACTGGAAATATATCCATTGTCTTGAACGGTCCGGATGGTCGTGAAATGGTGATTAACGAAATGCATTGTGGAGACCTGTTCGGTGAACTTGGTATCCTTACAAATAAACCCCGATCCACCAGTGCCGTTGTACGGACGAAAAGCGAATTATATGTAATACCAGGAAAAACGTTCCTGAAAGTCGTCGAATGTGAGCCACACCTCGCGTTCCGCATGCTGGAGATCACTGCAAACCGTTTGCAGATGAGCAGTGAACGGGAAGGTGCGCTGGCATTCATGGATGCGCAAGCCCGCCTGGCGCGTCTATTATTGGAATTGGAAAAACAGGAAAAAGATACAGGCTATATTACGATTTCTCAAGATGAACTGGCTCACCGTACCGGCTTGATCCGCCAGACGGTTGCGAAGGTGCTTGGTAACTGGAGAAGGCAGGGGCTGTTATTGACCGGGCGCGGGCGGATCGTATTGCTCGATTACAAGGCGCTCAAAGAATTGGAAAACAAGATATTGGTTTAATTTCCTTATGTCGTTCAAGCGACAGACAATCTATTTGTAAAGCTGTATATTAAGGTCAACAATATCCATAATTCAAACAGGAGATAAACCATGAAAAAAAATAAGGCTTTCAAACGTGTTATCAAGAAGTTGTCCGCTGTACGTGCAACCTTGGACAATGAAGAACGCCAGGTCCTTGACAATATTATTGTTGACGAAGTCGTTGCCCACAAGATGAATCTCGCCAAAACTACTGCCAAGACCTCCGCCAAAACATCGGCAAAGACCGCCGTCAAGGCACACAAGATGAACCTCGCCAAGACTGCTGCCAAGACATCAGCCAAAGCCTCGGCGAAAACCGCTGTCAAGGCCCATAAGATGAACCTGGCAAAGACCGGCGCGAAAACCACTGCCAAAGCATCAGCGAAGACTGCCGTCAAGGCTCATAAGATGAATCTTGCAAAGACAAGTGCCAAGACCACCGCCAAAGCCTCGGCGAAAAA
Source organism: uncultured Anaerolinea sp. (assembly GCA_964436455.1). Lineage (GTDB taxonomy): Bacteria > Chloroflexota > Anaerolineae > Anaerolineales > Villigracilaceae > Defluviilinea. The sequence goes on from CAYTDB010000141.1 coordinate 1,557, forward strand.
CGCCGTCAAGGCACATAAGATGAACCTTGCAAAGACTGGCGCGAAAACCACTGCCAAAGCATCCGCGAAGACTGCCGTCAAAGCACACAAGATGAACCTTGCGAAGACTGCAGCCAAAACATCGGCGAAAACATCATAACAAGTAGACATGTAATAAGGCTGATGCATAGCTGACAAAGAATTTTGCTTTACCCCACTACATATAGAATATCAATCCGTTCAAGATTAAGTTCCGGAAATGTTGATTGAAATATGGATTTTCTGCGGTATCCTTCGTTGCAGAAAATCCATATTTCAATATATACTCGATCACTGATGGACAGCGCGTAACGCGCGTTTTTTGTTATCACCAAAAACAAGCGGATGGCAGGTAATATGGAAACAGATAAAAACATCAACGAAGAGAAATTATCCGAGCAGTTGCAAAGATTGCTCATGTCCATCGAGGCTGGTGGGCGGGCGATATTGCCCAGGTCCAACGACACCCTCTTAAGTTCCATCGTTGAAGCGGCGGCAAAGATCTTCGGTGCGGCGGCGGCATCGTTGTTGCTCGTCAATGAAGAGGAGGAGGCGCTGGAATTCAAGGTGGCGTTCGGTCCATCGGATCAGAACCTTGTCGGTACCAGGTTCCCATACGATCAGGGCATTGCGGGCTATGTATTCATGACCGGGATGCCGATCGCCACATCCAATGTGAGAGAGGATAAACGTTTCAACCAGGACTTTGCCAAAAGCACCGGTTATGTGCCAAACTCGATCCTCGCCACGCCGCTCATCTCCTCCGAAGACAAAGTCATCGGCGTCATGGAAATATTGGACAAGATTGACGCGACATCCTTCGACATGCACGACATGGAATTGATGGGGTTGTTCGCCCAGCAAGCGGCTATGGCAATCGAACAGTCCCAACAGATCGACGACGTGCAGGACACGATGGTGCGCGCCTTGAAACGGCTGGCGAAATCTGACAAATCGAAGCCGTCCCCGGAATTACAGTCCGCGCTGGACCAGTCCCTGAAAAAACAGGATGAAAAGACCGATTTGCTCGAACTGGCAGACCTGTTCAACCGGATCAGCGCGCTTGGCGAGGCGGAGAGAAAAGCCTGCATCCAGATATTGAACGTATTCGCAGAATTACGCAATCCAGACTCTTCCCCGTTCAGGTTCAGATAATGACAGAAGAGACAATACGCCCGGCGTGGTCGCAACACTTCACGCCAGGCACCATCCAACAACTGTTCGCGCAGGGTCCGTTTGCAAAGATCACCCCGGAGTGGGCATGGGGAGACAGCACCGGCAAGGGCATCCGCATTGCTGTTGTGGATAGCGGCATCGAACATGACCACCCCGCGCTGGATGACTGCGTAAAAGGTGGTGTGGTCATCGAATACGACTCGAAAGCCAAGAACCTCCACCGCGTCAAATCGGACCCCCAGCCTGCGGATGTCTCCGGACACGGCACCGCCTGCGCAGGCATCATCCACGCCATCGCGCCCGAAGCGGAACTCTACAGTGTGCGTGTGTTGGGGCGCAACATGGGAGGGCGCGCCATCCAATTTGCGGCCGGACTCGATTGGACGATCGAAAACGATATCCAGATCGTGAACATGAGTTTGAGTACATCACTGGAGGAGTTCTTTGGTCTCTTTCACGACCTGACAGACCAGGCATATTTCAAGAACATGAATTTGATCTCGGCAGTAAACAACATTCCCGAGCCCAGTTACCCATCGTTATATTCATCTGTCATCTCGGTCGCCGCGCACGATGGGAAGGATCCATTCACTTACTATTACAACACCAACCCACCTGTTGAATTTGGCGCGCCAGGCATAGACGTGGAAGTAGCCTGGAACAAAGGTCAATACATGACCTGCACCGGCAACAGTTTCGCCGCCCCCCATATAACAGGCATCACCGCTTTGATCCGCGCCAAACACCCGGAGTTGACTCCGTTTCAAGTGAAGACGGTTCTACTGGCGTGTGCGGCGAACATGAAACGTCAGGGCAGGTAAAACTCCTGATAAGTCACCCTGAGCCCATCAACAAACTCAGGATAACCCCGCGAAGGGACTCTAGGACAATAGCAGAGATTCTTCACTTCGCTCTTAATCATTATCTCGGAGGCGGTTATGGCACCAATGGAAAGACCCACCAAATGGACACTACTCGACCTGCTCGCGGAGCCGGTTGAGCGGTCGCTTGAGGAAGCCTTCTCGAAACTGGAGCAGGCTTTGATCGAGTTTGAAGCGTTGCGTGAGTCGCTGACGGCAGAAATCCCCGCGCAGGATTTCCAAAAAATCCTCTCAGGGCTGGAATCCATCAATGCAAAGATAGGCAGGCTGGAAGCCTATGCAGATTTATTATTAACAGAAGATACCCAAAACCCGTCGGCGTTGAACCTGCGCGACCGCGTGGACCAGGTGTTGACCGATTCAAGCAACCGCATATTATTCTTTGATCTGTGGTTTAAAGACCTGCCCGATGATGCGGCAGACAGGCTGATCGAACATGCCGGAGATCTACGCTATTTTCTCAAAGCGATGAGGCAGTTCAAACCGTTCACGCTCAGCGAACCGGAAGAGCAAATGATCAACCTCAAGGACGTGAATGGGATCGATGCCATGGTCAACCTGTATGAAATGATCACGAGCAATTTCGTTTTCACACTGGCAGTGGAAGGGGAAAAGAAGAAACTGACCAACGATCAAATCAGCGGCTACTTCAGGCATCCTTCCGCAGATGTGCGAGCGGCGGCGTATCGTGAACTCTACCGTGTATTTAGCGAAAATTCGGCGGTGCTGGCACAGATCTACCTGCACCGCGTTCGAGATTGGAACACCGAAGCCGTGGAACTGCGCGGCTATGCAAACCCAATCAGTGCGCGCAATTTGGGCAATGACCTGCCGGATACCGTTGTGGACACCTTGCTTGAGGTATGCCGAAAAAACGTTGGGTTGTTCCAGCGCTATTTTCAATTGAAAGCCGGCTGGCTCGGCGTCCCCTCGGGAAAATTACGCCGTTATGATATTTATGCTCCGCTTGTGCAGTCTGATAAAACTTTCGATTATGGTACGGGCAAAAAAATGGTTCTGGATAGTTTCGCCAAATTTTCGCCGCAGGTCGCCGGACTCGCACAACGTGTTTTCGATGAGAAGCATCTCGACTCAGAATCGCGCCCCGGCAAACGCGGCGGCGCATTTTGTTATGGGGTCGTGCCTGAGTTGACTCCGTGGGTGATGGTTAATTATGAAGGGCGCGCCCGCGACATTGCCACCCTCGCACACGAACTGGGGCATGCCATTCACAACATGCTGGCGGGTGGTCATTCTGTAATGACATTTAATGCATCCCTGCCGCTGGCTGAGACCGCCTCGGTATTTGCTGAAATGCAATTGACCGACCAATTGTTACAACAGGAAAAAGACCCGGCTGTGCGCCGCGACCTGCTGGCGTATGCAATCGATGACGCTTATGTAACAGTCCTCCGCCAGGCATACTTCACATTATTCGAACGCGAAGCCTACCAGATGGTTAACGAGGGCAACACCATCGAAGAGTTGACAACGGCATACATGGCAAATCTGGCTGAACAGTTTGGGGACGCGGTCGAAGTATCTGATGAATTCAAATGGGAATGGCTCGTCATCCCGCATATGTATGGCACACCTTTCTACACGTACGCCTATAGCTTCGGTCAATTGCTGGTGCTGGCGCTCTATCAACAATATCGCATAGAAGGCGAAGCGTTCGTGCCACGTTATTTGAAAATCCTCTCCTACGGCGGATCTGAATCGCCAATGAAGATTCTTTCCGAAGCGGGGCTAGATGTTACATCCCCTGCGTTTTGGCAGGGCGGTTTCGATGTAATCAAAAACATGATTGATGAACTGGAAAAATTATCCTGAGGAGTGTTTCAGATGACCAATTCAAACCCCGCTTCGATCTCACCCTTTGCTGTTTTCAAAAACAGGAACTTTTCGCTACTCTGGACCGGTCAACTGGTCGAGACAATCGGCAACGCGCTGACGTCCGTCGCGGCATCCATTTACGTGTTCCGTCAGACGGGTTCAACCTTGAGCGTGGGTCTGATGCTCATGGCAACCGCCGCGCCCAGCCTGCTGGTGGGACTCTTCGCAGGCGTGTTTGTGGACCGCTACGACCGCAAGAAGATCATGATCGTCGCGGATATTCTGCGCGGAGTCCTGGTGATGTTGATCCCCATCCTTGTGCCGTTGAGCGTGGTCTGGTTGTACGTGATCGTAATGCTCATCAGCGCCATCGCGCAGTTCTTCGACCCGGCGCATGAAAGCATATTACCCGAGGTGGCAACGGACGATGAACTTGCCGCTGCCAATTCGATGATAGCGATCAGTTCGTTCGGTTCGACGGCGGTGGGTTTTGCCGCGGCAGGGTTGATCGCCTCGGCAGCCGACATTAATTGGGCATTCTATTTCAATGCGGTCACGTACTTCTTTTCGGCGGTGTGTGTGTACCTGATCCACATCAAGCCGATCGAAGCTGAGGAGGACACCAGCGTTTCTGTTGTGATCCAGAATCTGCGCGCAGGTGTACAGCAACTGATGAACACGCCGGTACTGCGTTCATTGATCTCGGTCCAGGCTGTGGTGTTGATCTCGTTCGGGTTATCGAACACGCTTTTGCTGCCGTTTGCCATCAAGGCATTGGGAGCGACGGAATTCGAGTACGGCTTGCAGGAAGGGCTTACGTCCCTGGGCTTTGTGGTGGGGAGCCTGTACATGGCAAAGGTATTCGACCGGTTGCACGCCGGCGTGTGGCTAGCGATCAGCTTTTTGGGCATGGGGCTGGTAAACGTGGTGTATGCTGGTTTGAATTCGGTACCCCTGGCAATCGTGTTCATCACAATATCGGGTGTCTTCAATGCGCCTGCCGCCATCGGACGACGCGTGATCGTGCAACGCGCTACACCCCCCGAAATGCGCGGACGCGTGAGCAGTGCGTTCTTTGTGGCACGCGATGTGTTGTTCCTGATCGGCATGGGTGCGGCGGGTCTCGCGGATTATATGGATCTGCGTTTGTTGTATCTCGTCAGCGCGTTGATGTTGGTGGCGGCTGGGATAATCTTGTTGTTCTTGCCCGAACTCGGACAGTCGCGCGCGCAGTGGAGGCGCACTTTTGACCTGTTGAGAGGGGTCGAGGCGGCGCCCAGGCTTGGGGCGGGCAGACCAGCCAAAATGTCTGAAGTGGAGCGTTTTATCGGTCACCTGCCGGAGTTGATGGGGATGAGTCCCAAAGAGCGGGCGCAATTGGCGTCTGATACATTGGTCGCTGAATCTCCTGCGGGCAAGGTGATTACGTACCGCGGCGAAGAGAGCGACGCGGCGTTCTTCATCCTGAAAGGCAGTGTGGGCGCGGGAATGGTGCGCGGTGACGAATACGTCATCTTCAATTATTTGCGCGAGGGCGAGTTCTTCGGCGAGGTGGCGGCACTAACCGGCATGACGCGCACGGCAAACATCATCACGGAGGAGGATTGCGAGTTCCTGATCCTGCCGTCGAAAGTGATGCACAGGCTGGTGCAGAAGTACCCGAGTTTGAATGTAATGCTGCACACACTGATCGGTGAACGCCTGAGCCAGACAGAACTGCCGCGCGGCACGGGCTTCGACCAGCAGTTATTGCACGATCTGCGTACACCGCAACCTGATATGGAAAAGGCACCAGCCTCGGCGTGATAGTATTTTTGATGTGCAAATCGAAAGGAGAAAATATTCAATGACCACCGCGTTGAAATTAAAATTTTCGCAACATGAGGGATTCGTGCCTGTGACCGTGGTTCAACTCACAGGTGAATTAGACAGCAATACGTATAATCAGTTTCAAACACAGGCGTTGCAGGAAATCGAGGCGGGCGCGCGCTATATGTTGCTCGATTTTAGCCAGGTTAGTTATATCAGCAGCGCCGGTTTGCGTACGTTGTATATGCTCTCAAAGGAACTTTCTGCCAAAAGCGTAAAGCCCGCTAAAAAAGCCGGGCATACAGGTGTGTTCAAGTCACCATACCTAAAATTGCTCAGCCCTTCCCCGGCTGTGAACTCGGCATTGGAAGTGATGGGTCTTACCATGTCACTCGAAATTTATGGCGATTTCGATCGGGCGCTTGCTTCGTTTTCAAATGAGCTGGATTCAGATGCTGACCAGGAAACTGCGAGCGGAAATGTGCCTTTTAGGCTCAGTGAAGAATTTAAACAGACCCTGCGTGCATCTGGTGCCGAGGTTGAGGCGCAGCGCCGCGAACTACTGCGAGGTAAACGCTTCTTATTTGTCATGGGGAGCTATCCTGGCAAACGGCATATGTATGAACGTGCCCGCGAACTGGGAGTGAACATGGTGGTTTTGGATGGACCAGGACATTGGTCGCGGAAGGCTGTGCAGGAGGGTCTGTTCGAGCAATTCATTGAAGTGGATCTGTTTCCAACCGAAACTGTGGCGGAGCGCGCCTTTGCGGCGATCAAAGCCAGCGGCATGCACTTTGACGGTATCGCCACTTTTGAAGATAATGCCGGTCCTTTGACCGCATTGCTAGCCAATGCGCTGAGTTTGCTGGGGCACCCACTCATGTCCATCGGGTTCAGCAAAAACAAAATTTTCACACGCGAGGTTTGTGTGGAAGCAGGCATCCCCTCCCCGCGTTTCTTTCGGATCAAATCTGCTGACGATCTGGATGCCGCCGCCGCGCATGTAAATTTTCCCTCTGTACTCAAGCCGATCTCCGGCTGTAGTTCTTTCGCGACCTATTTGGTCAAAGACAAAGACATGCTTCGCCAGCGTTATAACGGAACCATCAGTGAGGCGGCCGGACATTTAAAAACAAGCGGTATTCATAGCGATGATGAAACTGAGTTGATCTGGGCGAAAGGGTTCGATATGACCCTGGAGGAGTTTCTGGATGGCGAGGAATTTGATGTGGATGTGCTCTTGTCAGAGGGCGAGGCTGTCTACGCTAATATCGCCCGCGACCTGCCCCAGACTCACATGAAGGAAGTGGGGTCTCAAATGCCCCCCGCTTTCCCGGCAGATAAACAGGCTGAACTGATCGCTTTTGCGGTATTGGCATTGCATACGCTCAAATTTACAGATGGCTCGTTTCATGTGGAGTTGAAATACACCTCGAACGGTCCGCGTTTGATCGAGATCAATGCGCGCATCGGCGGTCTGGCAATTTATTATCTTCATCGCAATGTTTGGGGTGTGGATCTGGTGGAGCAGTATCTATTGAGCTGTATGGGTGTACCTGTCCGCCCGCAGAAGGCGCCGCAACCCCTGGCGTACCTGTTGACCTCGTATTTGCCGAGCCCGCATACGGGTATTGTTACCCACACTGATTTTTTAAAGCCCATTGTTGACCACCCTCAAATCGTCCGCTATAAAACTTCTGTCAAGGTCGGTCAAAAAGTGACCGGTTCTGATACGGGTGTGCCTGATCTGCTGGGCGAGATCATGGTACGCGGCAACTCAGTTGAAGATGCCAGCCAGGTGATGGATGGGCTGCTCAGTCAAATCAAATTCCCGATCGCAGCAGGCTGATAATGGGCTTGCGTTTGAAAATGCTATTCCAAACATCGAATGACTAACCATAGTCCAATAAAAAGAGATAACGAAAAAAACATGAAGCAAAAAACCGGGCATTCAATGTTTTCTGTGTTTCAGAATCGAGCGTTCGCCAATCTCTGGCTGGGACAATTGATCTCAGCGATGGGCAGTTCGTTCACTTTACTGGCGGCATCCGTTCTGGTGTTTCGCGAGACAGGGTCCACGTTCAGTGTGGGCTTGATGTTAATCGCAACAGCCGGTCCAACCATTGTGGTTGGATTGATGGCTGGGGTTTTTGTGGACCGGTATGACCGTAAACGCATCATGCTTGGTGCAGACCTGTTGCGCGGCATTTTGATCTTTCTCATCCCGTTCCTGATCCCGTTGAATCTAAACTGGTTGTACCTGATCGTTGCATTAACAAGCGGAATTACGCAGTTCTTTGATTCAGCACATGCCAGTGTTTTGCCTGAGGTGGCTTCTGATGAGGAGTTATCCGCGGCAAACGCTTTGATGTCCATTTCATCGGTCGGGTCACAGATGTTCGGCTTTGCCGCGGCAGGATTGATCGTTGCCAGTTTCAAGGTGGAATTGGCTTTTTTTCTGGATGCCCTGTCATTTGTGATGTCTGCCCTGCTGATCTTGTTCACGCGTATTCCAACGCTGCCGGCAGTTGAGAACACAAGTTTACGGGCGGTCAGCGAAAACCTGAAGGCGGGGTTGTCCACAGTGAGGGATATACCGATATTGCGGTCCCTGTTTCTTGTGGCGGGACCCATCTTTTTGATCATCGGTTTTCAGAACACGTTGTTGTTACCTTTTGCGCTGCAGGTGTTAAATGGAACTGAATTTGATTTCGGCCTGCAACAAGCCGCAGAGGCTGTGGGTGTTGCCATTGGAAGCCTGGTCATGGCGCGGCTGGCTGACCGCATTCGCGAAGGGCAATGGCTGACGATCAGTTATGTATTGATGGCGCTGGGCTCGATCTGGTATTCATTTGCCAACAGCATAACATTGGGCATCTTTCTGATCGGTGTGATCGGTATTGTGAACGCGCCATCCTATATCGGGCGGCAACTCGTGATCCAACGCTCCACACCGCGCGAATTGCGCGGACGCGTGAACAGCGCGTTCTTTGTAGTGCGCGATGTGACGTTCGTGACCGGCATGGCTTTGGCCGGGCTGGCTGACCTGTTCGATCTGCGGATGATGTTCCTGTATAGTTCGATCTTGTTCCTGTTTTTGGGTCTGGTTGTTTTGGTCCTGCCCGGGCTGGGGCAACCAGCGGCAGAATGGAAACGGACGTTAAGTATGTTGAGAGGGGTTGAGGCGGCACCAAGGCTAGGGGCGGGCAAAACAGCCACACTGTCGGAAGTGGAACGTTTTATCAATCATCTGCCTGGGTTGGCGGAATTGAGTCTCAAAGAGCGGATGCGGTTGGCATCTGAGATGTTGGTCGCTGAGGCTTCCGCCGGACAGGTCATTACGTATCGCGGTGAGATCAGCGATATGGCGTATTTTATTTTGAAGGGCAGTGTGGGCGTGGGCAATATGAGGGATGATGAATACGTTGTCTTGAATTATTTGCGCGAGGGTGATTTCTTCGGTGAGGTGGCAGCGTTGACGGGCTCGCAACGCACGGCCAACATCATCACGGAAGAGGCCAGCGAATTTTTGATTATCCCCTCCAAGACTGTGCAAAGACTGGCGCGCAAGCATGAAAGTTTGCGCCATTTGTTGCTAGCCACCATGACACAGCGTTTAAGCATGACGGAACTGCCGTACGGAGTTGGGCTCGATCAACAACTACTGCGCGACCTGCGCACAATTCAGCCTGATATGGAAACGGAACCTGCCTCGACTTGAGGTTGGTGTATGATGTGGTCATGTCACTCTGAGGACGCGCTTGTTGCGACCAAAGAGTCTCTACCAAAGTGTAAGAGATTCTTCGCTTCGCTCACCTGTGCCTGCGGCAAGGTGCCGGCAGAATGACATTTGTAAGAAACAAACCAGAGAATTGAGGAGAGAGACGGATATGGCAAAGAAGTCATCACCCGTGCGTAAGGCTGTTAAGAAAGATGGGGGACAAAAGACGAAGGATGGAGGGAAAAAGGTCATTCGCAAGACGAAAGGGGATGCCACCATCCGCGGTCCTCAATTGTCGGTCTTGGAACACGTCCGCCAATTGGCAAGGACGGGTCAGCACGCCCCCGCAATTGATTCAGCGACAGGGGCATTATCCGCGCCGAAAATTAAGCCCGTCGAGCAAATGACCCTGCTCGACCTGCGCGCCGAATCCTTTATCGCCATCGGCAAACTTGACTTGGCTTCCAAAGACGCCAAAGCAATGATGAAATTGGCGAAATCTCAAATTGCCAATCACCAATTACGCACGACAGCGCTCAACCGCCTCGCCCTCGTCCAAATGCGGACGGGCGACTTGAAAGCCGCGGTCAAAAATGCAACGGCGGCGGTGAAAACCAAACACAATTCGCCCGCCTTACGCGCCGAAAGCCTCTACCGCCTGAGCGAAGCGCAATTCCGAACACGCCAAAACGAAGCTGCGATTGAAACCGCGCAAAAAGCCATCGCCCTCTATCAGGAACTGGGCGACCTTTCGGGCGCTGGGCGCGCGTATTGGTCGCTGGCCAATTCTTACTCCTATCTAAACCGCGCCGAAGACTCGCGCCGCAATGCGGGTGCCGCGCTGGAACTATGCCAGAAGACGGGCGATTTGTACGGCATTGGCAATGCCCTGAATGCCCTATCGAATACTGATGTGGATATTGCAGAAAATATCCAACATTATCAACAAGCACAGCGCGCCTTTGAATCTGCAGGTTATATCGAACGGCAAGCCATGGTGCTGGGCAATTTAGCAATTACGTACATGGATTTGGGTTTGTACCCGCATAGCCGCCACCTGCAAAGTGAAGTAATTAATATAACCCGCGCCATGGGAGCAAAATCGATTTTGGTTACTGGGTTGGGAAATATCATAGAGATGGAACTCATCCTACATGCGCTTGACGAAACGCGCATGCATCAGCAGGAGTTGGAGAAACTCGCCCCCGAATTGGGTGACCCAGCCAGGGAAGTATATCTTTTTAGCATTAGAGCAAGTTTGGCATTTGCAACAGGCGACCTGAAGACCGCGATCCGTCATCAAAAGTCGGCCTTAAAAATTGATAGGGAAGTTCAGACGGGCAATGAGCACATATTCCTCACCGAACTTGCAAAAATGCACCTCGCTGCAGGTGACCCTGCCGCCGCGCTCAAAGCCACAGTCAAAGCGACAGCCTTGCACCGTGCCCAAAACTTTGCAAGACCTGAGGGCTTTTCCTCGCAGTTCATTTGGTGGAAACACGCGCAGGCGTTGAACGCCAACAAGAAAACGAAGGAAGCGCGCAAAGCCCTCGAGCGCGCCTATGACTTTTTGCTCGAAAGCATCAGCAGCATCCGCGACGCAGGCTTGCGCCGCAATGCGCTCAACAAGGTCGAAGACAACCGCAAACTCTTGCTATATTGGGTCAAGGACGGGGCGCAGCGCAAGTTACCCAAGGAACGTTTATTCACGCATCTCGCCATCGAGTCCAATTTGCGCGAACCGTTCCAGCGCCTCGCGGATACGGGTCTGCGCCTGAACGCCCTGCACACCCTCGAACGCATCCAAACCTTCCTCGTCGAAGAAGCCACAGAACTGATCGGCGGCGAGCGCGTGATGTTGATCCTTGAACAGGACGGCAAACGTGAAGTGGCGGAATCCATCCTGCCCCTGCCTTCGTATCAATCTGGCAAAGGCTACGAAACAGCCGAAGACCCGCAGGATGTGTTGAAGCGCATCGGCAAATATCTGGATCAAGCCCGCCTCACACGCACCGTTCAATTGACGATTGACCATAGACCATCGACCAAGGAGAATCGTCCACTGTCCACCGTCCACGGTCTGGCGCGGATCGTTGCGCCATTGATCGCCCAAAACCAAATCCTCGGGTACCTCTACGTGGACATGGACTCACTCTACGGCTCCTTCGACGCCACCGACCGCGACATGCTCGGCATGTTGGCAAATCAGGGCGCTGTAGCGTTGGATAATGCCCAATGGGCGCAAGGACTCGAGCGCAAGGTCGAAGAGAGAACCGAACAGTTGAATCAACGCGTGGACGAACTCGCCATCCTCAACTCGGTGGGCGAAGCGATGGCGAAGACG